>CALLWN010000073.1 GCA_938016505.1 uncultured Sphingomonadaceae bacterium | reverse complement strand
GCCGGTGCTCGCCGACGCCCTCGTCGAGGCGCTCGAACCGCTGTCGGCCCGGTTCCGCGCGCTGCTCGCCGATCCGGCGCGGATCGACTCCGCGCTCAGGGAAGGCGCCGCCCGCGCCCGCGCCGTCGCCGCCGCAACCGTTGCCGAAGTCCACGCCGCGGTCGGCTTCCTCAAATGACAGCTGACCCGCCACCAGACCCCTGGCTCGCCGGCCTCGCGGTCGGCCACGCCCACTGCCCCGTCGCCCGCACCGGGGTCACCGTCATCCTGCCCGACGCACCCGCCGTCATGGCGGTCGATGTCCGCGGCGGCGGCCCGGGCACGCGCGAGACCGACGCGCTCGACCCCGCCAACCTCGTCGAGCGGGCCCATGCCATCGTCCTCGCCGGCGGCAGCGTGTTCGGCCTCGCTGCCGCAGACGAACTCGCGCTCAAGCTCGCCCGGGAGGGCAGGGGCCTCGCGCTTGGCGAAGGGCCGGCCGCCCTCCACGTGCCCGTCGTCCCCGCCGCCATCCTGTTCGACCTCCTGAACGGCGGCGACAAGGCCTTCGCCCGCCCCGGCGGCCCCGAGCCGCCCTACCGCCGCCTCGCCATCGAGGCGCACGCCGCCGCCGGCCCGTCGCCTGCAAGCGGCGCGGTCGGCGCCGGCTTCGGCGCCCGGGCCGGCAGCCGGCCCGGCGGCTTCGGCTGGGCCTCGGCCTCGTTCGATCCGGGCGGCCGCGTCGTCGCCATGGTCGCAGTCAACAGCTTCGGCGAGGTCACGCCGGGCGCACCTCCCGAAAGTGGCCCGGTGCCCATGCCCAAGCGCGCGCCCATGGCCGGGCTCGAGGCCAGCCGCGCCGCGCAGGAACCCGCCGAGCGAGCCGCGCTCGGCATCGCCAGCACCACGCTTGCCGTCATCGCAACCGACGCGCCGCTCACCCGCGCCGCCGCCCGCCGGGTCGCGATGATGGCGCACGATGGCCTCGCCCGCGCCATCCGCCCCATCCACACCCCCTTCGACGGCGACACCGTCTTCGCCCTCTCGGTCGCGCCGGAAACGCCGGCGGCAGTCGCGCCGGTCCTGCTCGCCGAGCTCGGCACCCGCGCGGCCGACTGTCTCGCCCGCGCCATCCGCCGCGCCGTCCCCGGCCCTTGAAGCCCGCCGCCCGGTCGGCCACATGGCAACGAGACGCAAAGGACCCGCCATGCTCATCCAGACCGAGACGACTCCCAACCCCGCCACCCTGAAGTTCCTGCCCGGCCGTCTCGTCGCCGGCAGCCGGCCGATCGACTTTCCCGACGCCGATGCCGCCGAGGCCTCGCCGCTGGCCCGCGCCCTGTTCGCGCTCGGCGATGTCGAGCGGGTCTTCTTCGGCGAGGATTTCGTCACCGTCACCCGCGCCCCCGGCGCCGCCGACTGGACGAGCCTCAAGCCCGATGTGCTCGGCATCCTCGCCGACCATTTCGCCAGCGGCGCCCCGCTTATCACCGGCGCAACCGCCGAGGCCGAGACCTTCGACAACCCCGAGGATGCCGAGATCGTCGCCCAGATCCGCGACCTCCTCGACACCCGTGTCCGCCCAGCGGTCGCCAATGATGGCGGCGACATCATCTACCGCGGCTTCGATCGCGGCATCGTCTACCTCCACATGCAGGGAAGCTGCGCCGGCTGTCCCTCCTCGACTGCAACGCTCAAGGGCGGGATCGAGAATCTGCTCCGCCACTATGTTCCCGAAGTCGTCGAAGTCCGGGCGGTCTGAGCCATGGCCGCGCCGCTCGCCGCCCCGGCACTCGACCAGCTGTTCCGCACCGCCCGCACCCAGTATGACTGGGACCAGGCCCCGCTGCCCGAAGCCACGCCCGAGGCGCTCTACGATCTCCTGAAGCTCGGCCCCACCTCGGCCAACTGCTCGCCGGCGCGCTTCCTCTTCTGCCAGAGCCCCGAGGCCCGGGCCCGGCTTGCCGGCCTCGTCCTCGAGGGCAACCGCACCAAGGTGCTCGAAGCGCCCGTGACCGTCATCATCGGCATGGATCTCGCCTTCCACGAGCGCCTGCCCATGCTCTTCCCCCACACCGACGCGAAGAGCTGGTTCGAGGGCAACCCGGCCCTCATCCGCGAGACCGCGTTCCGCAATTCCTCGCTCCAGGGCGCCTGGCTCATCATGGCCGCCCGTGCGCTCGGGCTCGATTGCGGCCCCATGTCGGGCTTCGACAAGGCCGCAGTCGACTCCGCCTTCTGGGCCGGCACCACGATCGAGACCAACTTCCTCTGCTCGATCGGGCACGGCACCGGCGAGAAGCTCTTCCCGCGGTCGCCGCGCCTGCCCTTCGCCGAGGCATGCCGGATCCTCTGACCGCGCCGGTCCCGGCAGCCCCGCCCGGGGGCGGCGTCACGCTCGCGATTGCGACCGGCCATGCGCTCTCGCTCGCGCTCGTCGATGGCGCCACCGTCGCCGCCGCGCATCACGACCCCATCGCCCGCGGCCATGCCGAGGCACTGGTCCCAGCGCTGCGCCTGCTGCTTGCGGGCCAGCCCCGCCCCTCCGCCATCCGGGTCGAGACCGGCCCCGGCAGCTTCACCGGCCTCCGGGTCGGGATCGCGGCCGCCCGCGCGCTGGGGCTCGCCTGGGGCTGCCCGGTCCACGGCGTCACCTCGATGCAGCTCGTCGCAGCAGCGGCAGCAGCCCGCGGCCACGCCGGGCCGCTGCTGGTCCTGCTCGCGGCCCCGCGCGGCCAGGTCTGGCTCCAGCCCTTCGCCGCAACTGGCCCGGCCGGCGCGCCCGAGGCGCTCGAGCCGGCCGATGCCCGTGCCCGCCTCGCCGCCTGGGGCAAGGCGGCAACCGGCTCCGGCCTTGCCCTTCTCGGCCTGCCGGCTCCCGAACAGGAGCCCGATGCGCGTTTCGCCGGCACGGTCGGGCCAGACCGGCTTGGCCCGCCGCTCCCGCTCTACATCAGGCCGCAGGCGCGGCCGGCGGCGGCCTGATGGCGACCGCGCGCGACGCACTGTGGCAGATCGCAGCCGGCACGGCCGTCGACGCGCCGGCGGTCGAAAGCCTGTCGGCAGAGGCCTTCGATCCGGCCTTCCGCGAGGCCTGGAGCGCGGCGCAGCTCGTCCGCGGCCTCGACGATCCCGGCACCTTCCTGCTGCTCGCCCGCGCCCCCGGCCGACCGCTCATGGGCTTCGCGCTCACCCGCGCAGTCGTGGCAGAGTCCGAACTCCTGCTGTGCGCGGTCGCGCCGTCCAGCCGCCGCCAGGGGCTCGCCGCCGCCCTCGTCGAAGCCGCGATCGCCGAAGCGCGGGCCCGCGGCGCCCGGCGCATGGTCCTCGAGGTGCGGGAGAGCAATCATCCCGCCCGCCGGCTCTATCATCGGCTGGGGTTCCTGCCGGTCGGCACAAGGCCATCCTATTACAAATCCGTCACAGGTGGCGCTGCCGCTGCCATCACCCTCAGTCGAGCGTTCGACTGATCAGCCCGCAACAGCCGGCGTCTGGCGAGAAAGCACGTCTGCAGACAATCAAGGGGCTTGCAATTCTTGGCCGACTGACGGCAGAAGAGAAACCGCGCCATGCTCAGGCATGGTGTTTTCCTGCCCGTGTCGGGCAGGACAGGCGCATCCCGCGCCATTGCATGGAAAGCATCAAATGTCCGAGACCATTGCTGAGAATGATCTGCTGGCGCTGACCTCCGATATCGTGTCAAGCCACGTCGCCAACAACAGCGTTGCGGTCGGTGATGTCCCGCAACTTATCCAGAGCGTCTACACGACTCTCGCCGCTCTTGCCCGCCCCGAAGCCGCGCCGGCGCCCCGGCAGGAGCCCGCAGTGCCGATTCGCTCCTCGATCAAGCCGGACTACATCGTCTGCCTCGAAGACGGGAAGAAGCTCAAGATGCTGAAGCGGCACCTCATGACCGCCTACGGCATGACGCCCGAGCAGTATCGCACCAAGTGGGGCCTGCCCGCCGATTACCCGATGGTCGCGCCCAACTACGCCGAGGCCCGCCGCGCCCTCGCCAAGGAAATCGGCCTCGGCACCGCAAAGACCTCCCGCCGCGCAAAGTAGCCGGGCCGGTTCGCGCGCCGCGCACCTTGCCCGGGCAGCACCGAGGGGGTATCACTGGCTCCGGTCGCGGCAGTCGTGACCGGGGCCGCGGTGCGCCCGCCAGCCGTCAGGGTGAGTCTTGCCAGGATCGATCGACATCGAGGCGCTTTGCCAGGCCAAGGGCCTTCGCATCACCGAGCAGCGCCGGGTCATCGCCCGCGTCCTCTCCGAGGCCCAGGATCATCCCGATGTCGAGGAGCTCCACCGCAGGGCCTCCGCAGTCGACCGTCGAATCTCGATCGCCACCGTCTACCGCACGGTGCGCCTGTTCGAGGATGCCGGCATCCTCGAGCGCCACGACTTCCGCGACGGGCGCGCCCGCTACGAGCCCACGCCCGACGAGCATCACGACCACCTGATCGACATCGAGACGGGCGAGGTCATCGAGTTCACCGACCCGCAGATCGAGGCGCTCCAGGCCGAGATCGCGGAACGGCTCGGCTACAGCCTCGTCGATCACCGGCTCGAGCTCTACGGCACCAGGCGAAAGGGGCAGGGCTGAACCGCGCATGCTGCGCCCGCCATCGCCGGCCCGCGCCCCTGCCGGCGCCGCCATGCCCGTGACTCCGCCGCCGGCTCCCGCGCGCCGTGCCCGCCGCCGCGCCCGCCACCAGTCCGTGCGCCCCGCAGGGCCGGTCGCCTCGCTCGCCGGCGTGCTCGCCGCCACCAGCACGCTGGTCCCGGCCTTCGCCGCGCTCAAGCGGGTTGCCCCGGCCGCCAGCGCGCGGATCCCGCCGCTCTACTGCAGCCTCCTCGCCCGGGCCCTCGGGGTCGAGATCGCGCTGTCCGGAACGCCCGCCACCGGCGCTGTCCTCTACGTCTCCAACCACTTGAGCTGGCTTGATATTCTCGTCCTCGGCGCGCGCCTCGACGGGGATTTCGTCGCCAAGCACGAAGTCGGCCAGATGGCGCTCGTCAACCTGCTCGCCAACCTGCGCGACACCATCTACGTCGAGCGCGAGCGGCGCGGCCGCTCCGCCACCCAGGCAAGCGAGGTTGCCGAGCGCCTGCGCACCGGCCGCAACGTCATCCTCTTTCCCGAAGGCACCTCCAACGACGGGGTCCGCATCCTCCCATTCAAGTCCACCCTGTTCGCTGGTCTCGACCGGGCCCCGGGCGCCCGGGTGCAGCCGGTCACGCTCGCCTACACCCACCTCAATGGCCTGCCGCTCACCCGCAACCGCCTCCTCGAACTCGCCTGGATCGGTGACATGGAGCTTGCCCCCCACGCGCTCGACATGAGCCGCCTCGGCCGGGTCCGCGCCGAGATCGTCTGCCACCCCCCGGTCCGCCCGGCCGACTTCGCCGACCGCAAGGCGCTCACCCGCCATTGCCACGGCGCCATCACCGCCTGCTACCGCAACCTCGTGCGCGGCGAGCCGGAGCCCCTCCAGTGAGCAGCCGCAGCTTCGCCATCAAGAGCTACGGCTGCCAGATGAACGTCTATGATGCCGAGCGCATGGCCGAGCTGCTGCGCGCCTCCGGCTTCACCGAGGCCGCGCCAGGCACCGCTGCCGACATCGAGCTGCTCAACACCTGCCACATCCGCGAGAAGGCAACCGAGAAGCTCTATTCCGACATTGGCCGGATCCGCGCTGCAGCACAGGCGCAAGGCCGCCGCCCGACCGTCGTCGTCGCCGGCTGCGTCGCCCAGGCCGAGGGCCCCGAGATCCGCGCCCGCGCGCCCGCAGTCGATGTCGTCGTCGGCCCCCAGGCCTACCACCGCCTGCCCGATCTCATCGCCCGCGCCGGGCAGGGCGGCGCGATCGACACCGACATGCCGGCAGTCGCCAAGTTTGGCCATCTCCCGCCGCGCGCGCGCCGCGCCCGGCCGTCGGCCTTCCTCACCATCCAGGAGGGCTGCGACAAGTTCTGCGCCTTCTGCGTCGTGCCCTACACCCGCGGCGCCGAGGCCTCGCGCCCCGCAGCCGACATCCTCGCCGAGGCCCGGTCCCTCGTCGCCGCCGGCGCGCGCGAACTCACCCTGCTCGGGCAGAATGTCAACGCCTGGGCTGAACCCTCTGACCCGGCACATGACTTTTCTGCGCTCCTGGCCGAGGTCGCAGCCGTCCCGGGCCTTGCGCGGCTGCGCTACACCACCAGCCATCCGCGCGACGTGACAGCAGGCATGATCGCCGCCCACGCCCGGCTGCCAGCCCTCATGCCCTTCCTCCACCTCCCGGTCCAGTCCGGCTCCGACCGGGTGCTCGCCGCAATGAACCGCCGCCACGACCGCCGCTTCTACCTCGATCTCGTCGCCCGCTTCCGCGCCGCAAGGCCCGATCTCGCCCTCTCGTCCGATTTCATCACCGGCTTCCCGGGCGAGACCGAGGAAGATTTCGCCGAGACCCTTGCGCTCGTCGAGGAGGTCGGCTTCGCCCAGGCCTACAGCTTCCGCTACTCGCCCCGGCCCGGAACCCCTGCAGCCGACCGTGCCGACCAGGTCCCGCCCGCAGTCGCGGCCGAGCGTCTCGCCCGGCTCCAGGCCCTGCTCGCAAGCCAGCAGCTCGCCTTCAACCGCACCCATGTCGGCACCGAGACCGAAATCCTCGTCGAGCGGCCCGGCAAGGGGCCGGGCCAGTGGATCGGCAAGTCGCCCTGGCTCCAGTCGGTCGTGGTCGAGGCGCCCGGGCTCGCGCCTGGCGCCCTCGTCCCCGTCGCCATCACCGCCGCAGGGCCCAACAGCCTCGCCGGCCGCCTGCTCGGGGACGCGCCATGAAGAAACCCCCCGGCAAGCCGACCCCGCTCGGCAGGGCCGCCGCCGCGCCCCCACGCGCCCGCGCCGAGCTCGAGTTCGACCGCGCCAACCTGCTCGGGGCACTGTTCGGCCAGTTCGACCAGAACCTCATCACCATCGAGAACCGCCTCGGGGTCTATATCGCCGCCCGCGGCACCAGGGTCGCGGTCGAAGGCGAACCCGGCGCCATCGCCCGGGCCCGCGATGTCCTCCTCCTCCTCTACGGCCGGCTCGAGCGCGGCCAGCCGGTCGAGGCCGCCGATGTCGAGGCCGCCATCAGCGCAACCGACGAGGCCTCGCTCGAGGGCCTCATCCCCGGCCCTGGCGGCGAGACCCCCGCCATCCGCACCCGCCGCAAGACCATCTTCGCCCGCAACGCGGCGCAGGCCCGCTATGTCGAGGCGCTCGCCCACACCGACATCATCTTCGCCCTCGGCCCGGCCGGCACCGGCAAGACCTATCTCGCGGTCGCCCAGGCCGTCTCCCAGCTCATCTCCGGCTCGGTCGACCGGCTCATCCTGTCGCGGCCGGCAGTCGAGGCCGGCGAGCGGCTCGGATTCCTCCCCGGCGACATGCGCGAGAAGGTCGACCCCTATCTCCGCCCGCTCTACGACGCCCTCTACGACATGCTGCCCTCCGAACAGGTCGAGCGCCGCATCGCCTCCGGCGAGATCGAGATCGCCCCGCTCGCCTTCATGCGCGGCCGCACGCTCGCCAGCGCCTTCATCATCCTCGACGAGGCCCAGAACACCACGCCCCTGCAGATGAAGATGTTCCTCACCCGGTTCGGCGAGGGCAGCCGCATGGTCATCTGCGGCGACCCCAACCAGGTCGACCTGCCCGATCCCGGCAAGAGCGGCCTCGCCGATGCGGTCCAGCGGCTCGAGGCCGTCAGGGGCATCGGCACCGTCCGCTTCAGCGCAAGGGACGTGGTCCGCCATCCGCTCGTCGGCCGCATCGTCGAGGCCTATGAGGGAGCCGATGCCTGAGCCCCGGCAAGTCCCCGGGCCCCGGCGGTTCCCCGGGCCCCGGCGGTTCCCCGGGCCCCGGCAGGCGGAGCCAGCCCATGCTTGATGTCGCCGTCGAGGTGGTCGCGCCCGAATGGGACCGCCGCATCGCTCCCGAGCCGCTGGCCCGCCGCGCGGTTGCAGCCGCGCTCGAAGGCGCCGGCCTCGCCAGCCTCCTCACCGCACCCGGGCTCGACCTCGAAGTCTCGGTCCTCTTCACCGACGATGCCGAGCTCGCCCGCCTCAACCGCGACTATCGCGGCATCGACCGCCCCACCAACATCCTCTCCTTCCCGATGCTCGACCATGCGGCCCTCGCCGCCCTCGCAGCCAACCCGGCCGGCAGCCACCTCCTCGGCGACCTCGCCCTCGGCCTCGAGACCGTCGCCGGCGAGGCCGCCGCCGCGCGCAAGCGCTTCGAAGACCATGTGACCCACCTCCTCGTCCACGGCACCCTCCACCTCCTCGGCCACGACCATGGCGACGATGCCGCGGCAACCGCGATGGAATCGCTCGAGCGGGCCATCCTCGCGAGGCTCGGGATCGCCGACCCCTACCGGCTCGGGGAAGCCGCCGGCTGATGGGAGACCCCGCGAGTCCCCCCGCGCCGCCGCGGCTGTGGCAGGCGCTCCGCTCCCTCCTCCCGCCCCGCGCGCGCGAGGCCAGCCTGAGAGAAAGCCTCGAGGAGGCGATCGAGGAGCATGTCGAGGAAACCGCCGCCGAAGACGATCTCGACGCCGACGAGCGCGAGATGCTCCGCAACATGCTCGACGCCGGCGACCGCACCGCCGCCGACATCGCAACCCCGCGCTCCGACATCGACGCGCTTCCCGAAGGCACGGCCTTCGCCGACGCCGTCGCCTTCTTCCGCGAGACCGGCCACACCCGCGTGCCCCTCTACCGCGGCTCGCTCGATCATGTGACCGGCATGATCCACATGAAGGACCTGTTCGCCATCCTCGCCGGCGCTGCGCCTGCGCCGGAGACCGTCGATCCGCTGCTGCGCCCGGTCCACTTCGTGCCGCCCGGCAAGCCCGCGCTCGACATCCTCTCCGACATGCGCCGCCTCAGAACCCACATGGCGATCGTCGTCGACGAATATGGCGGCACCGACGGGCTCGTCACCATCGAGGACATCGTCGAGGAAATCGTCGGCGAGATCGAGGACGAGTATGACGAGGCCGAGGCCGATCTGCTCCGCGAGATCCCCGGCGGCTACGAGGCCGATGCCCGCCTGCCGCTCGAGGAGATGGAGGAGCGGCTCGGCATCTCCTTCACCGACGCCGACCTCGGCGACGAGGTCGACACCCTCGGCGGCCTCGCCGTCCTCATCGCCGGCCGGGTCCCGGTGCCCGGCGAGCGGGTCCACCACCCCAATGGCTGGACGCTCGAGATCGTCGCCGGCGACGACCGCCGCCTCGAGCGGCTCCGCCTCCACCCGCCCGCCCCCGAGCCGCCGGACTCGGGCTGACCGCCGCCCGCCCGGCCCGGCGCATGCACCAGGGCGAAAGGGCAGGGCACATGGCGAGGGCACATGGCGAGGGCGCAGAGCGAGGGCTGCGTTCAGGCGGGCGGCTGGCCCGCCTTCAGCATCCCGTGCCGGCGCAGCGCGTGGCGCAGCTGGTCGTACGAGAGCCCGAGCAGCGCCGCCGCCCTGCGCTGGTTGTGCCGGGCCTGCGCAAGCGCCGCCTCCAGCAGACCCCGCTCGTGGGCAGCGACAGACGCCCGAAAGTCGAGCGGAAGTGTCAGCGCCCCACCGTCCGCCCCACCCTGCGCCCCCCCGGCCGCCCCGCTGGCCCCCTTCGGCCGCCACGGGCTCGCAAACGGGTCGATCTCGACTGCGCCGACCGCCCGGTCGGAATCCCCCCAGCGATAGACCGAGCGCTCCACCACGTTCCTGAGCTCGCGCACATTGCCCGGCCAGTCATGGGCCATGAGCGCGTCCATCGCCCCCCGCGCAAAGCCGGGAAAGCCCCGCCAGCCCAGCTCGCTCGCCATCCGCCGCCCGAAGAAATCCGCAAGCAGCGGAATATCCTCGCGCCGTTCGCGAAGCGGCGGAAGCGTGATCACCTCGAACGACAGCCGGTCGAGAAGGTCGGCGCGAAACCGCCCGCGCGCGGCAAGCGCCGGCAGGTCCGCGTTGGTCGCCGCCACCACCCGCACATCGACCGAAAGCACCCGGTTGCTCCCCAGCCGCACCAGCTCGCCATATTCGATGACCCTGAGCAGCCGCTCCTGCCCGGCCGCAGTCAGCGTCCCGATCTCGTCCAGGAACAGCGTGCCCCCGTCCGCCTCCTCGAACTTCCCGCCCCTGGCCCGGGTCGCACCCGTGAAGGCGCCCGCCTCGTAACCGAACAGCTCGGCGTCGATGAGCGATTCGGGCAGCGCCGCGCAGTTGAGCGCCACCAGCGGCTCCTCCCAGCGCGGCGACAGCCGGTGCAGCCGCTCGGCGATCATCTCCTTGCCCGTCCCCCGCTCGCCCACCACCAGCACCGGGCGGTTGAGCGCCGCTGCCGCGCTCGCCCGCTCCACCGCGTCGAGAAAGGCCGAGGCCTGGCCGACGAGCTGGGTGGGCTTGGCAGGCATGCCGGATCGCTAGCAGGCTTGGGAAAATCCGCCAAGTCTTGGCAATCCCTGCACCATCCCGTTCCCCCTCCAGCGCCTCAACCCCCTGAGACCGCAGCCTTTCAACAGCTGGCACGGCCCTTGCATGTGAAACCCCGCCACAGGACGAGACACCAATGACCAACACCCCACAGGGCGACCCCTTCACCATGGACAGCCCCGCCGCCATCCGGGCCGACACCCGGGCCGTCACCGCGCGCCTCCCCGTTCCGTTCCCGGGCCAGCCCCGGTCCCTGCCACCCACCCGTCAGGAGGTCATTCCCATGGGCATCTTCTCCCGCGCCCGTGACATCATCCAGGCCAATGTCTCCGATCTGCTCGAACGCGCCGAGGATCCCGCCAAGACCATCCGCCTCGTCATCATGGAGATGGAAGAGACG
>CALLWN010000072.1 GCA_938016505.1 uncultured Sphingomonadaceae bacterium | reverse complement strand
GGTTGTTGGACGCCTCGATGAGCTCGGCGGAGAGCCTTGCCGACATGGTCTTCTCCGAGCGGTTGCGGGCGGCCGCGATGAGCCAGCGGATCGCGAGCGCCTGGGCGCGCTCGGGCCGGACTTCGACCGGCACCTGGTAGGTGGCGCCGCCGACGCGCCGCGAACGGACCTCGACCATCGGCTTCACATTGTTGAGCGCATCATGGAACACCGCGATCGGCTCGCGCTTCAGCCGCGCCTCGACCGTGTCGAGGGCGGAGTAGACGATGGATTCGGCGACCGACTTCTTCCCCTCGAGCATGACGAGGTTCATGAACTTGGTCAGCACCTGGTCCCCGTAGCGGGGGTCGGGCAGGATCTCGCGCTTCTCGGGGCGACGACGACGGGACATGGGTCTTACCTCTTACTTCGGCCGCTTGGCGCCATACTTGGAGCGCGACTGCTTGCGATCCTTGACCCCTTGCGTGTCGAGCACGCCGCGCAGCACGTGGTAGCGCACACCGGGGAGGTCCTTCACCCGGCCGCCGCGAATCAGGACGACCGAGTGCTCCTGGAGATTGTGGCCCTCGCCGGGGATGTAGCCGATCACTTCAAAGCCGTTGGTGAGCCGGATCTTGGCGACCTTGCGGAGCGCCGAGTTGGGCTTCTTCGGGGTCGTGGTGTAGACCCGGGTGCACACGCCGCGCTTCTGCGGGCAAGCCTCCATCGCGGGCACCTTGTTGCGCGCCCGCTGGGGCTCCCGGCCCTTGCGAATCAGCTGGTTGATTGTCGGCATGCGCGTCCTTCAAGCCTTCATCCAAAGCAAATGAGCCCTCCCCGCCTCGGGGAGAGCCCTCCACGGAACAGCCCCGTGGCCCGCTCAAGGGTTGGGAGAACCATGACGGCGCGGCATGATCCGCCGCGACCTTCCAGACGGAAGCTGTGTTTAGGCCATGCCTGCGACCAGCCCGTGAGCGAGCGCGGCTCATAGCGCTGCACCCCCGGGGCGTCAACAGTCAGCGCCGGGATCAGGGGCCGGGTTCAGGGGCGGGTGTCGGCCACCACCTCGCCGCCCTTGATGACGACGGCGACTCGCTCGAGCTCGGTCACGTCGGTGAGCGGATCGCCCCTGACTGCGACCATGTCGGCGAACCGGCCGGGGGCGATTTGGCCGAGGTCGGCGCCCCTCTGGAGGGCCTCGGCCGCGTTGATCGTGGCCGCGCGGATCGCCTCGAGCGGAGTCATGCCGTAGCGCACCATGACCGCGAACTGGCGGGGGGCCTGGTCGTGGGGCATGACCCCGGCATCCGAGCCGAACACCATCTTCACGCCGGCGCGGTGGGCGCGGCGGAAATTCTCGCGCTGGACGTCGGCCACCTCGCGGTCCTTCCGGAGATTGTCTTCAAGGACGCCATATCTTGCGCCCTCGGCCTGGGTGAACTCGGTGTTGTAGATGTCCATCGAGAGGAAGGTGCCGCGCTCCCTCGCGAGGCGGATGCCCTCCTCGTCGATGAGGCTCGCATGCTCGATCGTGGTGATGCCGGCGCGGATCGCGGCCTTGATCCCTTCCGTGCCGTGGGCGTGGGCGGCGGTGGTGAGCCCCCACATCCGCGCCTCCTCGGCGATGGCGCGCAGTTCCTCCTCGCGCTGCTGCTGCTGGCCGACCTCGGTGTTGCGGCTGAAGACTCCGCCGGTGGCGCAGGTCTTGATGACCTCGGCGCCGAACTTGCGCGCCTCGCGGACCCTGGCGCGGAGCGCCTCGGGGCCGTCGGCGATGCCGGCGGCCTTCTGGGCGAGGCTGGGGGGAAGCCAGTTGTTGTCGCAATGGCCGCCGGTGGCACCCAGCGCGCTCGTTGCCGGCACGATGCGGGGGCCGGGGATGCGGCCATCGTCGATCGCCTGCTTGAGCGCCACGTCGTCGTAGCGGCCCGAGCCGACGTTGCGGACGGTGGTGAAGCCGACCCTGAGCATTGCCGCAGCGTTGGCCGCGCCGACGAGGGTCCAGTAGCCGTCGGTCTTGAGGAAGCGGTCGATGCGGCCGATGCGGGGGTCGCTCGTCAGGTGGGTGTGCATGTCGATGAGGCCGGGAAGGAGGGTGAGCCCGGCGAGGTCGATGCGCTTCGCGCCGGCGGGTGCGCCGCTGCCGTCGAGCGAGACGATGCGCCCGTCGGTGATGACGATGGCCGGGTTCGGCAGCGTGCGGCCGGTGGCGACATCGACCATTCGGGCGGCGGTGATGACGACCGTTTCCGCTGCGGCCGGGGCGGCGGCGAGCGCGAGGGCGAGAGCGGCAAGGCGCTGGGCGGGTGTCATTGCTGGGCCCTGCCGCGTTCGAGGACCAGGGTGCGGCGGCGCTCGACCTCGGCCGGGGTGACGGCGGCATTGGCGGCGCCCGAGCGGGCGGTCTCGAGGGCAAGCGCCTCGCCGAGGGGGAGGGCGAAGCCATCGTCGATGAGGGCCTTGTAGGCGGCAGCGAAGGCGGGGTCGATCGAGGCCATGTCGGCGGCGAGCCGGCGGGCCGCCGGCAGCAGCTCCTCGGCCGGGACGACCCGGTTGACGAGGCCCCAGCGCTCGGCGGTTGCAGCATCGAGGAAGTTGCCGGTGAGCGACAGCTCCTTGGCCCTCGAGATGCCGATGCGGCGGGAGAGCTTCTGGGAGAGGCCCCAGCCCGGCATGATGCCGACCCGGGCGTGGGTGTCGGCGAAGCGGGCAGATTCGGAGGCGATGAGGACATCGCAGGCGAGCGCGAGCTCGAAGCCGCCGGTGATGGCCACCCCGTTGATGGCGCCGATGACGGGCTTGCGGCACGCCTCGACGGCGCGGCAGGGATTGGCGTCTGCCGTGGTGCCAGTCGCATCGGCCATGGCGGCCGGGTCGGCGCCGAGCTCCTTCAGGTCGAGTCCGGCGGTAAAGGCGCGGGTGCCGGCGCCGGTCAGGATGATGGCGCGGACCGCGGGGTCGGCATCGAGGGCGCGCATGGTGGCGGCGAGCTCGACCCGGAGCGCCTTCGACAGCGCGTTCATCGCCTCGGGCCGGTTCAGGGTTGCGACTGCGACGCCGTCGGTGATTTCGGTCAGGACCAGTGCCATCGGTGTCTCCCTCTGCTGCTGCCTAACCGAGCCCGGCGGCAAGGGCCAGAGCGAGCGACCCGGCGGCCGTTGCGACGGTGATGGCGAGCGGGGCGGCAGCGCTCCGGCCGGCCCGGGGGCCGGCGATGGCGAGGATGAGGCCGGCCTTCCACAGGCTGTTGGCGACGACCGGAAGGGCAAGGAGGAGGCCGGCCCGCGCCGGGGCGACGGTGCCTTGCGGAAGCTGGGACAGGGTGAGGATGGCGGCGTCCACATCGGCAAGGCCGGTGACCGCGAGGAGGACGCCGATGCCGAGGCCGCCGAAGCGGTCGAGAAGCCAGCGGGAGAGCAGGATGAGACCGGCGACGAGGGCGGCAAGGCCGAGCGCCGGGGGGAAGTCGAGCGGATTGCCAAGCGCGACCGGGCCGGCGGGGGCGGAGGCGCCGGCACGGCGGACGAGGCGGGCGGCAAGCAGGGACTGGACGAGAAGGGCGGGGCCGAGGACGAGGGCGAGCGCCGGCAGGGCGAGGTGGGCGAGGAGGCCGGTGAGGAGGAGGACCCGGGCGAGCATGACGGCGGACGCGATCGCAATGCCGGCGGCGAGCGCTGCGGCGGGTGGGTCGGGCTCGCGCAGGCGGCGGGCATAGGCGGCGGTGACTGCGGTCGAGGAGACGAGGGCGCCGACTGCAGCGGTGACGAGGAGGCCGCGGCCGGGGCCGAGGCGGCGGGCAAGCGCATAGCCGGCAAACGAGAGGGCGAGGACGAGGACAACGACGAACCAGAGCTGGCGGGGGTTCCAGGCATCGAGCGGGCCCATCGCCCGGTCGGGCATGAGGGGGAGGATGACGAGCGCGACGATCGCAAAGCGGCCGATGGCTTCCATCTCGGCCGGGCTGATGCCGCGCAGGAGCCCGTGGAGGCGGTGGCGGGCGGCGAGGATGAGGGTCATGACGGCGGCGACCGCGACGGCCTCGACGCCGTGGCCGGAGGCGGCGAACCAGCCGAGGCCGAGCGTGACGAGGCCGGCGAGCGCTGCGGTTGCCGAGCGGGCGTGGGGGTCCGTGCTGGCCCGGACATAGCCGGCGACGACGAGGGCGGCGCCGGCGGCGAGCAGGATGGCGGCAAGCGGCAAGGGCAGCAGCGCGGCAAGGCCGCCGGCGAGGCCGAGAAGGCCGAAGCTGCGGAAGCCGGCGACGCGGGTTCCGGCCTCGGCCGAGCGGGCCGACCAGCCGCGTTCGAGGCCAACGAGGAGGCCGATGGCGAGCGCGAGCGCAAGCGGGGCGAGATCGGGGAAGCGCTCCACCGGGGGTCCGTAGCAGCAAATGACGCTTTTGTGACGGGGCTTGTGCAGGGAGGCGGGGCGGAGGTTGGCGCGGCGGGGCGTGCTGGACAGGGCGGCCGGTGACGGTGCGGTTGCGGGCCTGCCGGGTGCCATCAAGACCCGGTTCAACTCTTGAACAGGTTGGTCCTGTGCCAAGCGAGGAAGGCGGGGTGCGGCCGGGCTGCTGCGCGTGCTGGGGCGATTGCGAAGCCCGAGCCGTTGAGGAGCGCCCGGATG
>CALLWN010000071.1 GCA_938016505.1 uncultured Sphingomonadaceae bacterium | reverse complement strand
CGCGGGCACCTCGACCTGCTCGACGCCTACGCCGGCGCCGACCGCAGCGCCGTTGCCGCCGCATGCGCGCGCGCCAGCGCTGCCGAGCGCAATCTCGAGGCCGCACGGGCGCGCCTTGCAGCCGACCGCGACGAGCAGGCGTTCCTCGCCGACGCGGTTGCCGAGCTCGCGCGACTCGCTCCGAAGCCGGGGGAGGAGGCTGAGCTTGCGGACCATCGCCGGCGGATGCAGGAAGGCGCCCGCCTCGCCGAGGCGCTCGAGGCGCTCGACCGACAGGTCTCGGGCAGCGAGGGAGCGCTTGCCCTGCTCCGCCAGGCCGCGCGGCGGCTCGAACGGCTCACCGAAACCGAGCCTGCGCTCGCCGAGGCGGTCGCGAGCGTGGACCGGATGCTGGTGGAAGGCGACATGCTCGAGGCGGCACTCGCTGCCGCGCGCCGGCGATGGCTGATTTCGCCGGCAGACCTCGAGGCCGCCGAAGCCCGCCTGTTCGACCTGCGTGCGCTGGCGCGCAAGCACCGGGTCACACCCGACGACCTGCCCGATCTTGCGGTGTCATTGGCCGGGCGGCTTGCCGCGATCGAATCCGGCGAGGCGGCGCTGTCGGCAGTTGAAGCCGAGGCCAAAGCGGCAAGACAGGCGCATCGAGATGCCTGTGCCAGCCTCTCCCGGCTCCGTGCCGCGGCAGCCGCGAGGCTCGACGCAGCAGTCAATGCCGAGCTTCCGGCCCTCAGGCTGGAGGCCGCCAGGTTCCGGACCTGCCTGACGCCCTGCGAGCCGGGCCCGGCCGGCGCTGACCGGGCCGAGTTCGAAGTGGCGACCAACCCGGGCGCCGAGTTCGGCGCGCTGACCCGGATCGCCTCGGGCGGCGAGCTCTCGCGGTTCGTGCTCGCGCTCAAGGTTGCGCTCGCCAGCGCCGGGACTGCCGGCACGCTCGTGTTCGACGAGATCGACCGCGGCGTTGGCGGGGCGACGGCAAGTGCCATCGGCAGCCGGCTTGCCCGGGTTGCTGCCAGCACCCAGGTTCTGGTCGTGACCCACAGCCCGCAGGTGGCGGCGGCAGGCAGGGCGCATGTGCGGATCCGCAAGACCGACGGCCGGACCCGGATCGCGCCGCTCGGCGAGGCAGAGCGGGTCGAGGAAATCGCCCGCATGCTCTCCGGCGTTGAAGTGACGGCCGAGGCGCGACTGCAGGCCGAGCGGCTGCTCGCCCACGCGGCCGGATGAGCGGGGCGGCATGACCGCTGCCCGCTCTTCGCCCGCGGCGCTTCGCAACCGCCACGCCATCCTCGCCATATTGCGCGATGAGCTTCCCGGGGCCGGCCTCGTGCTCGAGCTCGCCTCGGGCACCGGCGAACATGCAGTCCATTTCGCTGCCGCGCTTCCGCATCTGTCGTTCCAGCCGAGCGACCCTTCAGCGGACGCGCGCGCCTCGATCGCGGCCCATGCCGCATCAGCGGGCCTTGCCAACCTCCGGCCACCGCTCGCGCTCGACGCTGCGGCGCCCGCCGGTTGGCCTGCGGAGCCGCTTGCCGCCATCCTCGCCATCAATCTCGCCCACATCAGCCCGATCGAGGTGACGCTCGGGCTGCTCGCTGGCGCCGGCGCCCGCCTTCCGGCAGGGGGCCCGCTGCTGGTCTATGGCCCGTTCATTCGCCCGAACCGGCCCCTCGAGCCGTCAAACCGCGCCTTCGACGCCGACCTCAGGGCGCGCGACCCGCGCTGGGGGCTTCGCCAGCTTCCGGAGCTGGACGAGGAGGCGCATCGCCACGGCCTTGTTCTCTCGCGGGTCGCCGAGATGCCCGCCAACAACCTGATGCTGGTCTGGCGACGCGCTACCTGAGCTTGAGCTCCATCCGCACCGCGCCCTCATGGTCGGCGAAGCGGTCGTTGCCGTCGAGGAACACCCGGGCGGGGTCAATGCCAGGCGTCGCGAGCACGACGGCGCGCACGGCCTCGGCGCGGGCCTGGCCCAGCGCGCGAAGCGCCGCCGCGTCGGGGCGGAACCCGGGGAGAAGCTCGGCGCGCATCTGCGCGATGCGTGCTGCCCGACGCTCGTCACGCGCCTCGGCCTCCTCCTCGGGGAAGGCCGGCTTGCCAGACATCCGCTTGCCATAAAGATCGCGCATTCGCTCATACTGCCGCCCGGGTTGCAGCTCCGCGAACCGCATGCCTGCCTCGCCCTTGCGACCGCCCGCCATCAGCGCTGCCTCGAGTGCCGCCTCGGCCAGCGCGTCGGCGTCTGCATCGGTGCCAGCCGAAGCCGGAATGTCGAGGCGAAGCTCCGGCCGTTCGGCAAGCGCGGCGCCAAGCGCTGCCAGCGTCTCCGCACCACCGGCGGGGAGCGCTGCCGAGCCGGCGGCGAAATCGATGAACTGGGCATCCTCGCGGTCGGCGAACAGGCCACCAAGCGCACGGAACGGTGCTGTCACAATCTTGCCCAGGAACTGGCCGAGCGCCTTCCAGACCAGCGGCATCAGGTTGAACTCGGGATCATCCACCGTTCCCGAAACCGGCAGCTCGAGCGTGATGACACCGTTCCTGTCCTTCAGGATCGCAGTCGCAAACCGGACTGGAAGGCCGACCTTCTGCTTGCTCTCGGTTGCCTCCCCCCACTCGAGCTGGTCGAGCACCACCTTGTGATTGGCGGCAAGCGCTGCGTTGACAACGCGATAGTCAAGCTCCGCAGTCAGCTTGCCCTTGGCGATCGCATAGCCGGCGTAGGTGCCGGAATAGGGGTTGAAGACGGGCAGATCGATGTTTCGAAACTCGAGATGCATGTCCGTCGCCTCGGCATAATCGAAGAGATTCATCCGGCCGCTGATGGTGACGGGCGAGAACCGATCGACGACATGGCCGCGAAGGTCCACGTCGGCCACCTGGCGCGGCCGGTTGGTGACGCCGGTGAGCGTTCCGTTGACCGCCTTGATCTCGGCCCGGAAATCCGGATCGATCACGAAATCGGCGAAGGCGAGCGTGCCGTTCTCGATCACCAGGCGCTTGATGGTGAGCGGAAGGTCGGGCTCGACCACGGGCGCGGCGAGATCCTTGGCCCGGGCCTCGGCCCGCGCCTTGCGCTCCGCCTCGGCGCGGGCGCGTGCCTCGCGCCGCTCGGCGCGCGTGAGGCGCCTGGCCGGCGCCTGCCTTGTTGCGAGGCGTGCGCTCGCGTCCTCGACCGTCGTGCCCTCGTCAAGAAGGAACCCATAGTTGAACTGACCATCGGCGAGGAGCGCGACCTGCCCCACGGGACGCACCAGCCGGGCAGAGGCGATGGAAAGGCCCCTGCCGTCATAGCCGATGCCCGTCATCCGAAGCGAGGCGAACCGGAACAGGTCGCTGTTCCGGACCAGCTCGCGCAGCCGGAAGCCAGTCACGTCCACCTCGCCATCGAAGCCGAGGTCGGGCACGCCGCCTGGCGTTGCGGCATAGCGCAGCCGGCCGTCCACTCCGAGCGTCCCGGAAATCAGCTCGAGTGCCGGGAAATCGGGCAGATAGGGAAGCGCCGCAGCGAGCGGCAGCGCTGTCACCCGCACGGCAAGGTCGGCGCGGCTCGCATCGGGGGCGACCGTGCCGGCCACACGCAACGGCCGGCCGTTGATGCCGCCGGTGATGTCGACCCCGATCTGGCCCTTTCCGCCCGAGTGGAATCCGGTCACGACAGCCTTGAGAGGTTCGAGGACGTAGCGCCCGGCGCGCGGCGTCGACTGCTCCGCGAACAGGATTCGCGCTCCTTCGACCTCGATCCGGTCGATCGCGAACGGCAAGGCTGCAGCAGTCGCGGCCGGGTCGGTTTCGGGAAGCATGTGCAGCAGCCGGATGTCGCCGCCGGGCCCGCGGACGACGTCAACGCCGAGGCCCTCGACCGCCAGCAGGCCGACCGCGATGTCCCCGCGACCGCTCCCTGCGCGCATGTCGGAGACGCTGACGGCCCCGATCCGTATCCTCTCGCCTTGTGCTGGCCCGGTTCCTTCGACGGCAACATCGCGCAGCGCGGCCTCCCGGACTGGAACCGACCACACAATGGCGTCTCCAGGACCTCCCACCAGGGTGGCAGTGCCACCCTCGATCCTGACGCCCCCCGCCCTGAGGCGCGCGTTGAGCGTCTCGGGCCTGAGGAGGAGATCGAGATTGCGGGCATCAAGGCGCGGGGACGGGACGACCACTTCGAGCCGGCCTTCGGCGAGGCGCGCGCGGTAGGGCAAGGTCAGATCGAGCTGCCCCCCCGCAATCCGCGAGGGGATGAGGTCACCAAGAAAGGCACCCACGCGCGCCCCGGAAAGACTGCGAACTGCGATCCCGCCTGTGGAGGCGATCGGCGCGAGCGAAACTGTGCCGGTCCACCCCAGCGCCTCGCCCTCGGCCGTCTTCCCCTTCAGCTGGAACCGGCCGCCTTCGTCGCGGCGGGTATGAAGGTCGGCAAGCCGGAACTCGAGCGGGATCAGCCGTGCCTCGGCGTCGGGGCCCCGGCCGAGATCGCGGAAGCCGATCTGCCCGGCAGTCACTGCAAGATCGGCGATCATCACTGCGGGCAGCGGTTCGCCGTCATCGGGCGGCACGAGACGGGCCAGATTGAGGCTGCCGTCGGCTGCCATCTCGGCGTCGATCAGTGGCGCCTCGATCCGGACCTCATCAAGCCGGAGCGAATCCCCGAACAGCGACCGGAAGGCGAGATCGAGGCGGACATGCCGCGCGGAGACCATCGGCGCCCCCGCGGGAAGGGCAAGGTCGGACAGGTCGAGCGAGAGGCGCAACGGGTCGAACCTGACCTCGCCGATGGCAAGCTCCATCCCCAGCTTCTCGCGGGTCCAGGCCTGCGCCTCGCTCCGAACCAGGCCGGGCACAAGGGCCCGCGCGCCCCACCACAAGGCGAGGAGCAGCACGAGAAGCGCGGACGCTGCAAAGCCCCACCGGCGAGCCATATCAGCCACGAGTCGCTGCTTCCTCTCACTGAAGTCGAGCGCGCCAAGGTAACAGGGTCAGTATGACGGCTGCGTGCAAAATCGGGCAATCCTGCACGGCCTTCGCCAACCGAGGAGCAAGAACGACCCGCATGAAGCTGGCACTGCGCCCGCAGCGCGTTTTCGCCTGCGCTGCATCTGAGGCTGGCGGCCGGTCGCAGGGCTGGCGCGAGCGCTCAGGCGGGGTGGGTCGCCGCGAAGTGGCGGGCGATCTCGCCGCGGGTTGCGATCCATACGCCGGGCTTGGCCGTGACGTGGCGGAGAAACTCCTCGAACGCCCAGATCCGCCCGGGCCGGCCGATGATCCGCAAGTGCAGCCCAAGGCTCATCATCTTGGGGTAGCCTGCCTCGCCCTCTCGCAACAGCTGGTCGAAGCTGTGGCGGGCATAGGCGAGCCAGGCATCCGGCGTGTAGGCCGGATCGGTCCACATCTTCATGTCATTGCTGTCGAGCGCATAGGGCATGATGACGAGGGGCCGACCTGGCACCGTCGTGCGGTCCCAGAAGGGCACATCGCCCGAATAGTCGTCCATGTGGAACCCATAGCCTTCCTCGATGAGCAGGCGACGGGTGTTTTCGGTGAGCAGGTAGCGGGAGAGCCAGCCCATCGGCCGCGTGCCTGTCGTGCGCTCGATGCTGTCGGCAGCGCGGCGGATGAAGGCGCGTTCGGCATCCTCGTCCATCCTGAACTGGTGCACCCAACGCCAGCCGTGGGCAATTGGCTCGTGGCCAAGGTCGCGGATCGCCGTGGCGATCTCCGGATGGGTCTCGAGGCTCATTGCGGCAACGGTCCAGGAGGCGGCCACCCGGTAGCGGCGGAGCAGGTCGACAACGCGTGGGGCACCCGCCTTGATCCCGTAGAGATAGTTGGATTCATTTCCGAAGTTCCGGATCGGG
>CALLWN010000070.1 GCA_938016505.1 uncultured Sphingomonadaceae bacterium | reverse complement strand
CCCAGGCCCGCCAGCGCCGCCAGCAACCCGCCTGCAACCGCCACAGCGACCGTCCCCGCCGCGAGGCCCGCCGTGCGCTGCACGCCGCGCGAAACCGGCGGCTCCGCGTGGCTGTGGCCCGGCGCCTCCTCCGCGGCCGCGTCCTCCAGCGCGATCGCCTCCTCGAGGCTCGGCTCCACCGCCCACCACGCGACCAGCGCCGCCACGATCCCCGCCGCAACTCCCGCCAGCAACCCCCGCAGGAGGACGTCGAGCGTGTCGCCGCCCATGTCCCGGCGCGCTGCGCGCGCTTCCCCGTCGAATCCCTGCCGCCGTGCCTGGGTCAGTGACATGGGAATCCCAGCGCGTGCCGCGCATCGTGCACGAACTCGTGCACCGTCGTCCCGTCGAACAGCGCTACGGCCCCCTGCTCGAATCCCGCCAGGTACAGCAGCACCCCGGCCAGCGCCAGCGCCGCCCCTGCGGCCACGACGCTGCGGCCCGGCAGCCTGGCCGCGCGGCCCTGCGCCCTCCCTGCAGCAGCCGAAGATGAAACCGACATTCCATAGCTCCTTTCATTACGTCGTGATTCCTGCGCCCGCGGCGCGCCGCGCCGCGATCACATCCGGTCTTCGATAGCCCCCTCCGCTTCCAGCAGCGCCGCCTCGAGGCGCGCCTCCATCCCCTCCGGCGCCCGCCACAGCCCGCGGCGAACCGCCTCCATGAGCCGGCGCGCCATATCCCGCAGCGCCCACGGGTTGTGCCGCCCGAGAAACCGCTGCATCTCCGCATCGAGCACGTACCGCTCCGCCGCCCGCTCGAACTGCCAGTCCTTCACGATGCCGGCCGTGGCTGCCCAGCCGAACAGGTAGTCCACCGTCGCCGCGAACTCCGTCCCGGCCCGGTAGCCGTGCTCCTGCATCGCCGCAATCCACTTCGGATTCAGCACCCGCGACCGCATCACGCGGTCCAGCTCATCCTCCGTCTGGCGAACCCTCGGCCGCCTCGGGTCCGAACTGTCCCCGAAGTACAGCCGCGGCCCGCGCCCGCGCAGCAGCCGGACCGCTGCCGCCATCCCGCCCTGGAACTGGAAATAGTCGTCCGCATCGAGGATGTCGTGCTCCCGGTTGTCCTGGTTCTGCACCGCTGCGTCGACCAGCCGAAGCCGGTCCCGCAGCTCGTCGCCGAGCGGCACCCCGTACATCCCCGGCGCATACGCGTGCCCGCCCCACGCCATGAACGTCTCCGCAATCTCCGCCGAGTCCTCCCACGCCGCCTCATCCAGCAGCTGCAGCACGCCCGCCCCGTACACCCCCGGCGCGCTCCCGAACACCCGCACCCCGGCCCGCTGCCACGCCTCCGCCTCGCTCAGGCCCGAATCCCGGAGCGCCGCCGCCCGCGCCAGCCGGTGCGCTCGGACAGGGTTCACCTCCAGCGGCTCATCCAGGTTCGCTACCGCATCGAACGCCTCGCCCATTAACTCGATGACCCCGGGGAACGCGTCCCGGAAGAAGCCCGAAACCCGGCATACGACGTCCACGCGCGGCCGTCCCAGCTCCTCGATCGAACGCACCCGAAACCCCGTGACTCGCCGGCTCTCCCGCTGCCACGTCGGTTCGACTCCGATGAGCGCCAACACCAGCGCAACGTCCTCGCCGCCGTTGCGCATCGCCGTCGTGCCCCACATCGAAATCCCAATCGAACGGGGCAGCTCCCCGCTCTCCCGCCGGTAGCGGTCCACCGTCGCCGCCGCCAGTTCCTGCCCAACCTCCCAGGCCACCCGGCTCGGGATGCCCCGCGGGTCCACCGCGTAGAAGTTCCGCCCCGTCGGCAGCGCGTGCGCCATCCCCCGCGTCAGCGCCCCGGCTGGCCCCGGCGGAACGTAGCGCCCCCCGAGCGCATCGAGCACGTGCCCCAGCTCATCATCCGTCCGTTCCAGCGCCGGCAGCAGCCGCTCCCGCACGAAGCCGAGCACCGCGACGAGCGGCTCTCGTTCGCCGCGACACGGCCCCGCCTCCGCCGCGGCCTCCGCCGGCGCCCTTGCCTCGAGGACCACGGCCCGCAGCGCCCCCCGTCCCAGCTCGCCCAGCCGCTCCTGCAGCTCGCCCGCCGTCCGGGGAACGTCCCCCGGCAGTCCGCCGGTGGCGCCTTCCAGGCGCTGCCCCGCCGGCAGCGCCAGTACGTCCCCCGGGATACCGCACCAGGCCGCCACCGCCTCCGCCAGGGGCGGAACGTCGCCATTCGGCACGCGGAGCATCGCGGCCGTGAAGTCGACCAGCTCGTCGCCTCGCGGGAGTTCGCCCAGCACATGGAGGCCCGCCCGGATCGGCGCCGCCCCCAGCTCGTGCGTGTACGTGTGAATCGCTTCGACCAGGTGCGCGAACCCCTCCCCGCTCAGGTCCGAAAGCGCGTACGGCACCCCGTCCTCGTGCTCCCGCGGGTCCCACTCGTGCACATGCCCGTCGCCGCCGTCCTGCAGCAGCCGGTCCAGCTCATCGGCCAGCCCCGCCTGCCGGATGACGTCCCAAATCTGGCGCTGCAGGTAGGGCAGCCGCCCAGGGTCCGTCCGTTCGAGCAGGTAGTACTCGTCCACGAGCCGGTCCAGCTCCGCCAGTTCGCCGTACAGCTCTGCGTTCGTGATTGGCGGCGGCAGGTGGTCGACGATCACAGCGTGCGTGCGCCGCTTGGCCGCCGCTCCCTCGCCCGGCCCGTCGATGATGAACGGGTACACCACCGGCAGGTCGCCCACGAACAGGTCCGGGTAGCAGTCCGAGCCCAGGCCGACGCCCTTCCCGGGCAGCCACTCGGCCGACCCGTGCTTCCCCACCTGGATGATGGCGTCGGCGCCGAAACCGCCGCGCTCCGCAGGCTCCCGCAGCCACCGGTAGAGCGCGAAATAGGGGTGAGGAGGCGGCAGGTCCGGCTGATGCATGATCGCCGTCCGGTCCATCGAGTAGCCGCGCGGGGGCTGCACCGCCACGAAGACGTTCCCCAGCACCAGCCCGGCCACGACGAGGTTGCCTCGCGCGTCGAGGTAATGCCTCCCCGGCGGCGCGCCCCACCGCGTGGCCATCTCGGCCTGCCGGTGCGCTGGCAGCTCCCCGAACCACTCGCGGTACCGCTCCGCCGGCACCCGTGCCGCCGCCCCATCCAGCATCGCCTCCGTCAGCGTCTCCTCTTCGTAGTGGCCGCGCGCCGTCAGCTCCCGCATCAGCGCCTCGCCGTCCGCCGGGATCGGCCCCACCGTGTACCCCGCTTCCGCCAGCCGGCGCAGCAGCCGCACCACGCTCTCCGGAGAGTCCAGCCCCACCGCGTTCGCAATCCGCGATGCCTTCGCATGGTGGTTCGTCAGGATGATCGCGACGCGCTTCTCCGCATTCGGCTTCCGGCGCAGCATCGCCAGCCGGGCAGCCAGCCCCATCAGCCGCGCTGCGCGGTCCGCGGGCAGAATCCGCCGCACCGTCCCCGCCCCGTCCCGCTCCTTGAACGATGCCGGCACCCCGATGACCCGGCCGTCGAGCTCCGGGATCGCGACCGACATCGCCACATCGAGCGGCCCCGCACCGGTGGCCGACTGCTCCCACTGCGCTACCGACGTCGAAATGGCGATACCCTGGACCTGCGGCAGCCCGAGCTCCTCGAGCACCGCCACCTGCCAATCCCCCTCGCCCGGCTCCCTCCCCGCGCTCCCCAGGGCAAAAGACATCGTATTCACGACGGCGTCGACCAGCGGCCGGCCGTCGTCTCCGCACAGCGCCCGGAGCACCGCCGTCCTGCCCGATGGGTCCGGGTCGTCTTTCAGCGAATAGCCGAACACCGGGAGCACGTCGGCCCCGAGCGCCTCGCCCGCCTCCACGAGCGCATCCACGAAGGCGGTGTCCCCCGAGAGGAAGAACGACCGGTAGAACAGCAGCCCGATTGCCGGCGCCCCGGGTGTTCGCGCCGCGAGCCATGCCTCCCGGTTCGCGAACCGCGGGTGGTAGAAGCCCGTCCGCGGCTGCGGAACCGGGTCGCGGTACCCTACCCCGAGACTCAGCAGGTGGTCGCCGAGCATCTTCAGGCATTCGCGAGAGTTCTCGATGCCGCCCTCCTGCAGGTAGGCGCGCACCGCCAGCGCCATCCCCGCGCCCGCCGTCGAAAGCCCGATCAGCCCCTCGTCCAGCTCCTCCGTCCCCGGGACCGCGACGAGCCAGCCCCCGTGCTCCTCGCTCAGCTCCGCCAGCCGCTCCATGGCCGGCACCGACCTTCGCCCCCCGTGCACGATTGCCACCGTGACCGCCGCCCGCGGGACCAGCTGCTCGAACAGCGCCGCCGCGTCCTCTGCGTCCCGCAGCCCCGAGATGTTCCGGACCGTGACCGGCACGAAGCGATCACCCAGTTCCCGCGCCGCGGCCGCGAAGCACAGCACGTCCGTGTCGGAGTGCGAAAGCACGAGGATGCCCCGCTGCTCTTCCGCCGCGCCGCCGTCCGCCGTGCCCTCCCGCGCTTCGGCTGCCCGGCCACGGCCATCGTTCGCCATCGCCGAAAACGCCAGCGCACCCAGCTCGCCCTCCGGCGGCAGATACCGTCCCGCCGCCACCAGCGACTCGATGTAGTCGAACAGCGCCGTCACCAGCCGCTCCGAGTTCATCGAGTGGAAGAACACCGTCACGCCGTCGAACAGCAGCATGCACACGTTCGCCAGCGGGCACGGCCCGAGGCAGCCGCCCATGTTCAGGTGCACCTTGTTGCGCAGCTTCCGCCGCTCCCATTCCGCGTGATACCGATCGAAGAACCCCGGCGGCTTCCCCTCCGATTCGCGGCCGCAGCAGCACCCGTGGGCGCACACGAACAGCTGCCCCAGCTGCCGGTTGACGTTCACCAGCCGCCCGTCGGCCCGGGTCACGATATTCCGCTGGCCGCGGCGGCGCGGCACAGCCGCCTCCCCGCAGCCCGCGCTCCCGCAGCCGCCCGCGCAGGCCTCGGCCCCGCTCATCCGGCCGCCTCGGCGCGCCGCGCCCGGACTGCAGACCAGATCGCCGCCGGCTCCAGGTCGTCGAGGGCGACGTGGCTCCCGCCCAGCGCCCCGGCCAGGCGCCGAGCGACCCCCAGCCTGACCGCCCCCTGCTCCGTATCCAGCACCATGCCGTCTACCCCCAGTTCCCGAAGCGCGGCCGCCCGCGTCATCGCTGCAGCCACCGGGTCCAGCCCGCCGGTCCCCGCGTTCGCGCGGCCGTCCGTCACCACGACGGCCAGCACCGGCAGCTCCGGCTCCTTCCGCCGGACCCGGACGACGAGCCGGGCAGCCTCCTCCAGCCCTGCCCAGAGCGGCGTCCGGCCGCCCGTCCCGAACTCCGCCAGGGCCCGCTGGGCGTGGTCCACGCTCCGCGTCGGCGCCAGCAGCAGCCGCGCGCCGCGCCCATCGAACGCCACGAAGGCCACCCGGTCCCGCCGGAGGTAGGCGTCTTGCAGGAGCCCGAACACCGCTCCCTTCGCGGCTTCCATCCGCTTCCGGGCGCCAATCGAGCCGCTGGCGTCGACGATCAGCAGGATGAGCGCCGGCGCCTCCGCGCGACGACGTTTTGCGCGCCAGTGGCGGCGCGCCACCGGCAGCCGCGGGCAGCCCTCCAGCGCCGCCGCCCGGATCGTCGCCGCGGCGTCGATATCGCGCCCTGCTTCGAACCCCTTCGCTCCAGCGTGGCGGCCGCGCATACCCTCCGCGCCGCGCCGCCGCCGCCCGGCCGTCCGCTGCGCCTGCAGCTGTCTCCGCGGCAGAGGCGGCGGCCGCAGCGCAAGGGCCTCACCGACCCCTGCAGGCCGCTCCCCGGCCCCGCCCGGCCCCCGGTCCGGCTGCCGCCGGTCACTCGCGGATCCCCCCGCGCCATTCGATTCGCGAGGCGCCCCGCCAGGCCCCGGCGGCAGGTCAGCGGGCTCGCCGCCGGGCTCCCCGCCGCGCTCGTCGCCCGGGTCGTCGCCCTGCTCGAATTCCCGCAGTGCCCGTTCGAGCTGATCCCGGTCGAGGCCGGGCTGCTCGAACGGCAGCCGCCGGCGGCGGTGCGCCAGCACGAGCGGCGCCGTTGCCCGCACGTCATCGAGCGTCACCCGGCCGCGCCCTGCCCAGGCGGCGTGCGCCCGCGCTGCGCGGTACAGCGCGAGGTCGGCCCGGAGGCCGTCCGCTTCGCACGCCGCGCAAATCCCCGTAATCGCCTCGAGAACCGCCTCCGGCACCTCGACCCGCGCCAGCCCGGCCCGGGCCCCGCGCAATCGGTGCGCGAGCTCATCCTCCGCCTGCTGCCAGCGGGCCGCGAAGCCGGCCGGGTCCAGCTCGAAGGCGATCCGGCGCCGCACCACCTCTGCCCGCTCTGGCGGGGCCAGCGCACTCTCCGCCTCGGCCATCAGCCCGAACCGGTCCAGCAGCTGCGGCCGCAGCTCGCCTTCCTCAGGATTCATCGTCCCCACGAGCACGAACCGCGCCGGGTGGCTCACCGACACGCCGTCCCGTTCGATGTAGTTCCGGCCCATCGCCGCCGCATCCAGCAGCGCATCCACGAGGTGGTCTGCCAGCAGATTCACTTCATCGACATAAAGAATCCCCTGGTGCGCCGCCGCGAGCAGCCCTGGTTCGACCTTCCGCTCGCCCCGGCTCAGCGCCGCCTCGATGTCGAGCGACCCGATGAGCCGCTCCTCCGAGGCGCCCACCGGGAGCGTGACCAGCCTCGGCGGCCGCGAAACGGCGCCAGCGCCGGCCGTGTGCTCGCCCGGGCACTCCGCCTGCTCCGCGGGGGCGCAGGCAAACGGACATCCGTCCGTCGCTTCGACTGGCGGCAAGAGCGCGGCCAGCGCGCGCACTGCGGTCGACTTCCCCGTCCCCTTTCCCCCGCGGATGAGGATGCCGCCGATGCCCGGGTCGATGACCGTGAGCAGCAGCCCGAGCTTCACCTCGTCCTGCCCCACGATGGCCGTGAACGGGAAGACCGGGCCGCTCACCGCGCCGCCCCCTCGGCTGGCACAGCCGCACCGCGGTCTTCGATCGCGCCCTCCGCCTCCAGCAGGACCGCCTCCAGCCGCGCGACCGCGTCGCCAGGCGGCGCTTCCCACATCCCCCGGCGCGCCGCCTCCAGCAGGCGGGCCGCCATGTCCCGCAGCGCCCACGGATTGTGCCGCTCGAGGAACTCCCGCCGGGCAGCGTCGAAAACGTACTCCTGCGCCAGCCGCTCGTACATCCAGTCCTCCAGCACGTTCGCCGTGGCATCGAACCCAAACGCATAGTCCACCGTCTTGAGCATCTCCGAACCTCCCTGGTATCCGTGCCGCTCCATCGCTTCGAGCCATTTCGGGTTCACGACGCGCCGCCGGAACGTCCGCCGCGCCTCCTCCTCGGCGCTGCGCACCCCCGGCTGCCACGGCCGAGTGCTGTCGCCGACCCACGCCTTCGCCCGCCCGCCCCCGAGCTCCTGCGCCAGCGCGACCATCCCCCCGAAATCCTGGAAGTAGTCGTCGGTGTCGAAGACGTCATGTTCCTCGTTGTCCCGCGTCTTCAGCACCACGCTCAGCTCCGCCGCCCGCCGAATGAGCGCGTCCCGCGCCGGCACGCCGTACCGGTCCCGCGTGTAAGCGTGATCGACCCACCGCGCATAGATCTCCGCCAGGTCCCGCCTCGTCTCCCAGCAGCCCGCCTCGACAGCCTGCGCGACCCCGTCGACGTAGGCGCCGGGCCGCGGCGCGAACACCCGCGCCAGCGCTTCCTCCATGCTGACCCCGGCCTGCACATCCGCCAGCACGTGCTTGCGGACGAAGTTGTGCTCCGGCGGCTCGTCCAGCGCAGCCGCGCGGCAAACCGCCTCGTCGACCAGCCCGATCGCTGCCGCGAAGCTGTCCCGGAAGAACCCGCTCGCCCGCACCACCACGTCGACCCGCGGCCGTCCCAGCCGGTCCAGCGGCACCGCGCGAACCCCCGTTACCCGTCCCGACCGCTCGTCCCACACTGGCTCGAAGCCGAGGAAATGGAGCGCCTGCGCGACGTCCTCGCCGCGGGTCCGAATGTTCGCCGTGCCCCACGCGATGATGGCGACGGACTCGGGATAGGCGCCCTCCTCCTCGAGGTGCCGCGCGATGACCGCCTCCGCGACGGCTTTCCCGGTCTCCCACGCCTGCCGGCTCGGCAGCGCCCGCGGGTCCAGACCGTAGAAGTTCCGCCCCGTCGGCAGCGCATCCGACTGCCCCCGGGTCGGCGCCCCCGCCGGCCCCGGCGGGACCGCCCGCCCCTCGAGCGCCCGCACCACGTGCTCGACTTCGTCCGGCACCCGCCGGATGGCCGCCAGCACGCGCACCGCCAGCTCATCGAGGGCAAGCGCCGCCTCCGGGTCGTCCCCGCCGAGGCGGGCCGCGAGCGCGCGCCGCGCCGCCGCAGGTCCCTGCCGCACCGCTGCCTCCACGACGTCCCGCGTGATGGCTGCCGCGTGGTCCGGCAGCCCGCCGCCATCCCATCCGCAGCCGAGCCGCCGCGCGACGGCAGCGCCCAGCGACCGCTCGCCGTGGCCGCGGTCGATCGCCAGCAGCAGGTCCGCCAGCGCATCCCCTGGGGGCGTTTCCCCGAGCACATGCAGGCCCGCCGGGATGAGCCCGTTCGCCAGCTCCTCGAGGTAATGCAGTCCATCGCGCGCCAGCCGGGCCGGCTCCCACGCCGCCCCCGGCTCCAGCCCGAAGTCCCGCTCGAGCCGCGCACGCCGGACCGCATCGGCCGCCCGCTCCGCCAGCGCGGCTACCCTCCCGGGCTCGGCGCAGTTCTCGAGCGCGTCCCGCAGCGCCTCGAGCGCTGCGCGCGTTTCTGCCAGCTCGCGATAACTCCCGGCTTCCGCCATCGGCGGGACGAGGTGGTCGACGACCGCCGCGGCCGCCCGCCGCTTCGCCTGCGTCCCCTCGCCCGGGTTGTTCATGATGAACGGGTAGACGAGCGGCACGTCCGCCAGCGCGACGTCCGGGAAGCACGCGCTCGAAAGCCCCGTTCCCTTGCCTGGCAGCCACTCCAGGTTGCCGTGCTTGCCCACCTGCACCACGGCGTCCGCCCCGAACACCTCCCGCAGCCAGAGGTACGCCGCAAGGTACTGGTGCGAAGGCGGGAGGTCCGGCGCGTGCAGGATCGCCTCCCGGGTGAGTCCGAAGCCCCGCTGCGGCTGCGGCCCCACGAACACATTGCCCAGCACCACGCCGGGCACCACGATCTCCCCGCCGTCGACGAACACCCGGCCCGGCGCAGGCCCCCAGTGGTCGGTGACCGCCTCCTGCACCCGCCCCGGCAGCCCGGCGAACCACTTCAGGTACCGTTCCGCAGATACCCGCGCCGGGGCCGTCGCCAGCTGCTCCGCCGTCGCCGCCGCCGGGTCGTTCGGGCACGTCCGCAGGAGGAGGTCGGCCAGCGCGTCGCCCCCATCCGGGATGTCGCGGACAGCGAACCCCGCAGCGGCCAGGGCGCGCAGCAGCCGCACCGCCGAGGCCAGCGCGTCCAGGCCGAACGCGGCAGCGATGCGCGACTCGCGCCCGTTCGGGTTGTTCAGGAGGATGGCGACCCGCTTCTCCTCGTTCGGCACCGTCGCGAGCCGGGCCCACCGCGCCGCGAGCCCTGCCAGCCGGTCGAGCCGGTCCGGCTCCCAGGCGATGCGGACCAGTCCGCTCTCCTCCGCCGGCTCGCGAAAGCCCGCCGGCGCCGAAATCAGCCGCCCGTCCAGCTCCGGCAGCGCCGCCGACAGCGCGACATCGAGCGGGCTCAGCCCCGTGGCGCTCTCCCGCCACGCGGCCAGCTGCCCCTGGCTCATCGCCCCCTGGATGACCGGGACGCCGAGCGCCGCCACGCCCGGGGTGGCTTCGGCCCGCCCTTCCCGCCCCGGGACGGACGCCGAAAACGGCATCAGCGAAATCACCGCCTGCACCAGCGGGCGGCCGTCGTCGCCGCTGAGCAGCGCCCGCACGGCCCCCGCATTGTCCCGGCCGTTCGAATCCTCCCGCAGCCCGTACGCGTAGACCGGGACGGCATTGCAGCGGTGCCGGCCGAGCGCCTCCGCCAGCGCTTCGACCAGCGCCGTTTCGCCCATCTGAACGAGGTTGCGGTAGAACAGCACCCCAACCGCCGGCCGCCCATCCCGCCACCACGGCGCCAGCTTCAGCGCCGGCCTGCCCGCCGTCAGCGGCTGCCCCGGCACGTAGAAGCCTTCCCACGGCATCGGCTCCGGCGGCCGCCACCCGAACGCGCCGCCGAGGTGCCGGTCGGCGAGAAAGCGCAGCGCCTGCTCCGCGTTCCCGGGTCCGCCATGGAGGAAGTACGCGAGCGCCAGCTCGGCTTCCGCTGCGTCGACGGTCGAATACTCCGCGAGACGCTCTCTCGCCATCGGGTAGGCCCGCCGGACGATGAGCGCCGCCCGGGCAGCCCGGCACGCGGCGACCAGCGGCGCGAACACCCCGCCGATCGATTCCGGCCCGGCGAGCAGCCGGACGACCACCACCCCCGCCTGCCGGGCCGCCGCCAGCACGCGCTCCGGCTGTGCGGCAGCCTCCCCGGGGCCGAACACCAGCACCGGCGGAAAGTCCTGCGGGAGCGCCGTCTTTGCCGCCGCAACCGCCGCCGCGTCCGCGTCGTACGCCGTCACGATGACGATGCTCCGCGGAGCGCGCCCGGTCATCTTCGGCTGCTCCCCGGCCGTGCGGCCCCGGGTCCCTGCATCGCTGCGTGCCTCCTCCTTCGCCCGCCCGCGGAAGGTGGCACACCCCGCTCTCCGGTTCGGCAGGGCGAAGGCAGGCGCTGCCTCCGCCCGCGGCTGCGCTGCCGTGCCGACGACAACGCCCCTCGCGAGGAGGGGCGTCGATTTGGCACATGGCGACCGGCTGGAGCCACGTGTCCCTCACCCGTATCCCCGCGGGCTAGACACCAGCACGGCACCGGCGACCTGGCTTACCGCCCCATGGGCGGATCACAGTTGCGGGACAGCCCCGGATTTCCACCGGGTTCGCGCTGCCGTGCTGACCACCGGAATCTACCACGCCGGCGCCGCCCTCAACAACGGCCGCCTACCCCGGCAGCCGCACCGCCCGCCCTGCCACCACCAGCACCACCTCGTCCGCCGCCGCTCCGACGGCCTGATTCGCCGAACCCAGCGCATCCCGGTAGACCCGCGTCATCCGGCCCGCCGGCACGATCCCCCATCCAACCTCGTTCGTGACGACGATGGTGAGCCCCGTACGGCCCCGCGCCGCCCGGGTCAGCGCCTCCGCCCCCGCGAGGACCTGCGCAGTGAGCCGGTCCCACACGTCGCCCGGCGCATCATCATCTGCGCCGGCGCGGAAGAACAGGTTCCCGCACCACGTCGCGAGACACTCCACCAGCACCGTCGCTTCCCCCGGCGCCCGCTCCAGCGCCCCGGCGGGGTCCACCGGCTCTTCGACCGTCGTCCAGCCCGTCGGCCGCCGTTGCCGGTGCGCGGCGATGCGCGCCGCGCTCTCCGGGTCCGCGGCCTCCATCGTGGCGACGTACACCACCGGCGCCCCGGCCCCGGCAGCCCGCTCCTCCGCGTACCGGCTCTTCCCGCTCCGGGCGCCTCCGGTCACCAGCACGAGCCGTCCCACCGCTACGCTCCGCCGCCGAGCGCCCAGCCGGCGATGCGCTCGATATCCAGCGACGACTCCAGCACGTCCGCCAGCCGCTCGAAAGCTGCGTCCGGCCCTTCGTCGCTCCCCGGCACGAACGGCTTGCCCCGCATCCGCGCGACGTTGCCCAGCAGCCGCGCCCGGAATTCCCTGCTGCCGAAGCCGCCGTGCACGTACCAGCCGAAGACCATCCCGTCCGGCGACGCTGCCCCCACGGGCTCGCCCGCTTCGGTCCAGGCCGCCGGGTTCGCGATCTCCGTCAGCCCCGCGTGGATTTCGTACCCCTCGACGGTGAGGCCGCCGCAGCTCTCCAGCAGCCCCGGCCCGCCGTCCATCCGCACCCGGCTCGTCCGTGTCACCTTGCCCGGGGCGAACCGTGTCCTGCAATCGAGCCAGCCCAGCCCTTCCGCAGCCCCGGGCGCGCCCTCCAGCCCCAGCGGGTCGACGATCGTCCGCCCGAGCATCTGGAATCCGCCGCAGATGCCGACCACCGGAGTCCTTTCCGCACGCCGCGCCGAGATCGCCTCCGCCATCCCGCTCGCCCGCAGCCATCCGAGGTCGTCCCGCGTCGCCTTCGTCCCCGGGATGACGATGAGGTCCGGTTCCCCCAGCTGCCAGGGATACTCGACGTACCGCACCCGCACGTCGGGCTCCCGCTCCAGCGGGTCGAAATCGTCGAAGTTTGCGATGCGCGGGAGCCGGACCACGGCGACGTCCACCCCACGGAACGGCCCATGATCGTCGCGCCGGCGGTCCAGCGCGACCGAGTCTTCCTCAGCGATGCCCGGTTCCCGGATCCACGGCACGACCCCCACGACCGGCACCCCGGTCAGCCGTTCGATATCCCGCAGCCCCGGCTCCAGCAGCGACGGATCGCCCCGGAGTTTGTTGATGACGAACCCCTTCACGAGCGCCTGCTCCTCCGGCTCCAGCAGGTGGTACGTGCCGTAGAGGTGCGCGAAGACCCCGCCCCGGTCGATGTCGCCCACGATCAGCACGGGCGCGCCCGCGTGCCGCGCGACCCGCATGTTCGAAATGTCCCGCGCTTTCAGATTGATCTCCGCCGGGCTCCCGGCCCCTTCGATGATCACCAGGTCGAACTCCGCCCGGAGCCGGTCCAGCGCCGCCGTCACATCCTCCCAGATGCGGGCCTTCGCTTCCTGGTACGCCGCAGCGTGCAGGGTCCCCACCGGCTTCCCCAGCACCACTACCTGCGACCGCAAATTCCCTTCCGGTTTCAGCAGCACCGGGTTCATCTCGACCCGCGGCATCACCCGGGCAGCGAGCGCCTGTACATACTGCGCCCGCCCGATTTCGCCCCCGCCCGGCACCACGGCCGCGTTGTTCGACATGTTCTGCGCCTTGAATGGCGCCACGTTGACGCCGCGCCGTGCGAAGAGCCGGCACAGCCCCGTCACCAGCAGGCTCTTGCCCGCCGACGAGGCTGTCCCCTGGACCATCAGGACTCCGCCGCGAGCCATTCGCGCACCTCCACCATGGCTTCGACCAGCCGCGCGGCATCGCGATCGTGCGGCACCGCGACGCGCACGCACGACGGCAGCCCGAAGGAAGCGCAATCGCGCACCACGAACCCCCGCCGCAGCAGACCCGCGCGGAACCTCGCCCCATCGCCGACATCGACCAGCAGGAAGTTCGCCAGCGACGGCCGTGCCGCGAACCCCGCCCGGTCGAGCGCATCGAACAGCGCCGCCCGGGTCGCGGCAACCCGCCGCGCGCTCTCGCGGCAGAAGTCCTCCAGCTCCGTCGCCGCCAGCCCCGCGGCCAGCGCGGGAGCGCTCACTGCCCACGGCGGCTGCTGCGCTTCCACCGCCGCGATATCCCCTTCCGGACCCAGCAGGAACCCCAGCCGCAGCCCCGGCACGGCGTGGACCTTCGTCAGCGAGCGCAGCACGAGCAGCCCCGGCCCCGGCGCCGCGCGTTCGTCCTCGGGCCAGGCGAACGGCATGTACGCCTCGTCGACGACCAGCCGCCCTCCGCCCCGGGCCGCTGCCGCCGCCAGCGCTTGCGCCGCTTCCCGCGGCCAAAGGTCGCCGGTCGGATTGTTCGGGTTGCACAGGAAAACCAGCGACGGCTGCAGCTCCTCGATGAGCCGCCAGGGCTCCGCGCCGTGCTTCCCGGCCCCGGGATGCGGCGTTTCCAGCACCTCCATCCCCGCGGCCCGCGCCGCCGCAGCGTACTCGCCGAACGTGGGCGCGAACACGAGACACCGCCCCCCGTTCCCGAACGCCCGGCACACGAGGTAGATCAGCTCGCTCGTCCCGTTCCCCGCGAGCACCTGTTCGGGGGCTGCGCCCCATCGCTCGGCCCATGCCGCGCGAAGCGAGCGCGCGTCCGGCTCCGGGTAGCGGGCCACCTCGGCCGCCCGCGCCGCTGCGACGATGCCGGGGTGCGGCCCGTACGGGTTCAGGCTCGCGCTCAGGTCGACCAGCGAGAGGCCGGCTGCCGCCGCCGCGGACAGCTCTTCGGCCCGGACGCCGCCATGGACGACCCGGCCGCTCACCGCCTCGCCCCAAGGCCGGCGGCAAGCACCAGCGCATACAGGAGCCCGGCGGCGCCCGCTGTAGCGCCCAGCGCCCGCCGGATGTCCCCGTGGCCGGGGTAGCGCCCGGCGCCGTTCAACACATGGTGGCCCCGTTTCTCCAGCCGAACCCCGAGCGCGTGCGCCATCGCCGCCATCGGCCAGCCCGCGTTCGGGCTGGCCGTCGAGCGCGCATCCCTCGCCACGTTCCGCCAGCGGACGAGTGCGCGCGGGCGAACCGCCAGCACCGCCGCCGCGGTTAGCCGCGCCGGCACCAGGTTCAGCGCGTCGTCCAGCCGCGCGGGCACCATCCCAAACCTCCCGCGCGACCGGTAGCCGGCCATCGCGTCCAGCGTGTTCGCCGCCCGGTAGACATACGCTGCCGCGAGCCCGCCCGCGAGGTACCACGCCGCCGGCGCGATGACGCTGTCCGACAGGTTCTCCGCGACAGATTCGATGGCCGCTGATGCGACGAGCTCACCCGGCAGCTCCCGCGTGTCGCGGCTCACCATCCGGCCGGCTGCCGCGCGCGCTCCCGCGAGGTCCTCCCGTTCGAGCGCGCGCCGTACCGCGTCCGCGTGCTCGAAAAGCGCCCGAAGCGCCAGTGACTGCTTCAGCAGGATCGCCTCGGCCGCCAGGCCAGCCAGTCCCCGGCCGCGCAGCCGCCGCTCCAGCGCCGCCCCGGCGACCGCCGCGCCGCCCGTTGCCAGCCCGGTGAAGACCAGCCCGGCCGCCGCCGTGTCTCGCTGCCCTCGGCGCGTCAGTAGCCGGTCCAGCCGCCCGGCTGCCCGCCCCAGCCAGGCCACCGGGTGCCACCGGTTCGGCAGCTCGCCGAAGGCGGCGTCGAGGGCGAGCGCCGCCCCGAGCACCGCCGCCCGCCGCCCCATCATGCGGCGAACCACCACGGCGCCATCACTCCCGCGAGCCCGGCGGCGGCCACCAGCGCCGCGCACTCCGCCAGCTCGATGCACGCGCCGTAGCCGTCGCCGTTCAGCCCGCCGAACGCCCGGCTGAGCCCCCACGCGGTCAGCCCGGCTGCCGCCGCGGCGCACCCCGCGGCAGCGATTCCCCAGGGCCCAAGCACGAGGCCGCTGTTCCCGATGCCCGCCGCCGCGCTCAGTACGGAGACCATCGGCGTGCAGCCGGCGCGGAATGCCGCACCCATCCCCTCCGCCCGCAGCGGCGGGAACGCCCGCGCTATCCCCGGCAGCATCCCGCGGCTCGCCGCCATCGCACCCGCCGCCGCGCCGGCTGCATCGAACGGGCCCATCGATGCCAGGCAGCCGTACTTCACCAGCAGCACCAGGCCGACCGCCGCGACCGCAAACGTCCCGTGGTGCACGTCGCGGAGAATTTCCGCGCGCCGCTCCCGGTCCGCCGGCACCAGCGCAGCATCGGCGCAATCCGCCAGGCCGTCGAGGTGCAGTGCTCCCGTCACGGCGACCCAGGCCGCCACCGTGACAGCCGCCGCCGCCGACGCTGGAAGCAGTTCGCCCGCCGCCCACGCCGCCAGTGCGACCGGCGCCGCCAGCGCCGCCGCAGCGGCGGGCAGCCACATCGCCGCCCGCTCCGGCTCCCACGCCTGGACCCGGACTGGCAGCCGGCTCAGCAGCCCCAGCGCCGCCGCGAGCCCGGTCACCCGTCGGTCCGCTCCGAAACCCCGGCCTCATCGAACGTCGCCATCTCATCGCGGATCGCCACTGCCGCATCCACCAGGTGCAGCGCCAGCGCCGCGCCCGGCCCTGCGCCCAGCCGGAGCCGCAGGTCGAGCAGCGGCTCCAGCCCCAGCGCGTCCAGGATCGCCCCGTGCCCCGGCTCGACCGAGCGGTGCGAAGCGATGAGGTACGCCCGCGCCCCCGGCGCGATGGCGCAAGCGGTCAGCGCCGCCGCACCCGTGATGAACCCGTCGACGATGACCGGGACCCTTCGCTCCGCTGCTCCCAGGATCAGCCCCGCGAGGCCGGCGATTTCGAACCCGCCGACGCTCGCCATCACGCCGACCGGGTCGGCAGGGTCCGGCCGATGGAGCGCCAGCGCCCGCTCCACGACGGCCACCTTATGCGCGAATGCCGCGTCATCGAGCCCGGTGCCCCTCCCGGTCACCTCCCGCGGGGCGCGGCCGGTCAGTGCAGCCGTCACCGCGCTCGCTGCCGTCGTGTTGCCGATGCCCATCTCCCCGGTGAGCAGCAGCGTCGCGCCGCCCGCAGCGAGCTGGGCGGCCAGTTCGCGGCCCGTCGCGACCGCCGCCTCCGCCTGCGCGCGCGTCATCGCCGGCTCCCGCGTCATGTTCTTCGTTCCGGGCCCGAGGCGCCGGTCGAGCACGCCCGGGATGCCCGGCGGCGTCTTCACCCCCAGGTCCACCACCACGACCTGCGCGCCCGCCTTCCGGGCGAGCACGTTGATGCCCGCTCCGCCCGCCGCGAAGTTCGCCACCATCTGCAGGGTCACCTCGGAGGGATACGCCGAGACGGCCTCCTCGGTCACCCCGTGGTCTGCGGCCATCACCACGACTGCCCGCCGCTCGAACCGGCACCATGGGTCGCCGGTCATGCCCGCCAGCCGGATCGCCAGCTCCTCGAGCCGTCCGAGACTCCCTTGCGGTTTCGTCAGCCGGTCCAGCCGGCGCGCTGCCGCTGCCGCGGCTGCTTCGTCGATTGCCGGGATTTCGATCTCCATCGTCAGAACTCCACTCCAGGCTGCGCTTTGATCCCCTGTTCGCGGTAGGGGTGTTTGATGAGCGTCATCTCGGTCACGAGGTCCGCCGCCGCGATGAGCTGGTCGGGCGCATACCGGCCCGTGACGACTACGTGGAGCATCGGCCGCCGCCCCTGGAGCGCCGTCACCGCCTCCTCCGTTTCCAGCCAGCCGTAGTGCAGCAGATAGGTGAACTCGTCCAGCACCAGCATCGCCAGCTCCGGGTCCTGCAACCGCGCCTTCGCCCGTTCCCACTGTTCCAGCGCAAGCCCCTTCGTTTTCTCCGGGTCCTTCGACTTCCACGTGAAGCCGTCGCCCAGCGGGTGCACGGGGATGCCCAGCCGCTTCGCCGCCCGGTGCTCCCCGAAATTTGCCGTCGGCGGCTTGATGAACTGGTAGACCTCGACCGGCATGCCGCGGCCCCAGGCGCGCAGCACCATGCCCAGCGCCGCCGTCGTCTTCCCCTTCCCGTTGCCGGTGTTCACGATGAGCAGCCCCTTCTTCTTCCGGGGCCCCTTCACCGGCTGATGCTCGCCGTCCGTCATCTCCGCACCCCGCCAGGTGATGCTGCGGGCGCGAACCGCTCCCGCAGGCCGAAATCCACGCGGCACGCGCCGCCCTCGTCCCAGCTCACGCGGGCCTCGAGCCCGTACACCCGGCTCAGCACAGCCGGGTCGAGCACCTCGCGCGGTGCCCCCGACGCGGCCGCCGTCCCGCGGTCCAGCAACAGCAGCCGGTCGCACCAGCGCCCCGCCAGCTGCAGGTCATGCAGCACGACGACGAACGCCATCCCCGCGGAAGCGAGCAGCCGGAGGCGCTCCAGCAGCTCCAGCTGGTGCCGGACATCGAGCGACGCGGTCGGCTCGTCGAGGATGACGAGGCTGTCCGCCTGCGCCAGCGCCCGCGCCACCATCACCCGCTGCCGCTCGCCCCCCGAGAGCGTGGCGAAGCGGCGGCCGGCAAGCTCCAGCACCCCCATCCACGCCATCGCCATTGCTGCAGCCTCGCGGTCTTCCCGCGTCTCACGGGCGAGCGCCCCCCGGTGCGGATAGCGCCCCATCAGCACCATCTCGCCGGCCGTGAACCCCGCCGCCTCGGGGACGCTCTGCGGGACGTAGGCGAGATGCCGGGCAGCCCGCGGCCCCGCAGCCTGCCCGTCGAGCTCGAAGCGGACCCGGCCGCTGGCTGGCCGCAGCAGGCCGGCCAGCAGCCGCGCGAACGTCGACTTGCCGGCCCCGTTCGGGCCGATCACCGCGACGAACTCCCCGGGGGTTACCGTCAGCGAAACATCGCGGACGAGCCAGCGGCCGCCGGCCCGGTAGCCGACACCTTCCGCCGACAGCACGAACTGGCTCGTCCTCACCGGTCCTCCCCCGTTACCGCGCCGCCTGGCCCGCGAGGCTGAACTGCGGCGGGTCCGCGACCGGGAACTCCGCAGGCCACAGGATGTGCGCCAGGTGCTCCACTGCGCGCACGTTCGCGAACGAATTCGTCGTGTAAAGCGAGGGCGGGACGACATACACCTTGCTGTTCTTCACTGCAGGCACCGCCGCGAGGCTCGGCTCGGCCAGCAGCTCCGCCTTGAATTTGTTCCCCGCCTCCGCCGGCATCGGGATGATGATGATGTCCGGGTTCGCCGCCACGATCGCCTCCAGCCCGATCTGCGGATTCCCTTTGAGTCCAGCCGCCGTCCCGGCATTCCGGCCGCCTGCTGCGGTGATGATGCCCTCGCCCGTCGAGCCCGCGCCCGCCATGTACAGCGACGTGTACTTCGTTACGCTTGCGATGAGCGGCTTCTCCGCCTCGCTCTTCTTGCCCGTGACGCTGACGACCTTTTCGTAGCGCGCCTGGACCTCGTCGGCGAGCGCGATCGCCCGCTCCTCCTCCCCGTAGATGTAGCCGAGCAGCAGGATCGCGTTCAGCCGCCCCGCCGGCGTCGGGTCCAGGTTCAGCTGCACCACCGTCACGCCCGCGCTCTCGATCGCCGCGACGACGTCCGCCTTCTGCGTCGGCGTCGCGATGACCAGCTCAGCGCCGGTCGCGATCACCGCTTCCGGCTCGCGCGCCGCTGTCGGCAGGTTCTGCACCAGCGGCGCGAAGCTCGTCGTATCGGGGTTCTTCGTCGCCGAACCGACCGCCACCACCCGCTCGAGCGGCACCAGCGAAAGCGTGATCTCGTCGATGCCGGCCGACATCGTGTGAATCTTCGACGGCTTCGCCTTGATCGTCCGCTTGCCGTTCAGCCCCTCCACCTCGCGCGGCCACGACAGGTTCGCCGGGTCCACGATGCCCGGCACCCCCTGCAGCCGCTCCTGGATGCGCTTCGCCGGCGATTCGGTCGGCGTCGCGGCCGCAGACGTTGCCGCCGGCGGCGGGGTCGACCCCGCGTCGTCATCGTCGCCGCCGCACGCCCCGGCCAGCGCCGCCAGCGCCAGCGCGCTCAGCGCCAGGGGAATGAGCCGCTTCAGCCATCGTTTCGTCCTCAATGCCAAATTCCTCCCTAGAGTCAGACCTGGATTGCCAGCCGCGACCGTTGCCGCAGCAGGATCGCCGCAAAAACCGGCGCCCCGATGAGCGCCGTCACCATCCCGACCTGCAGCTCGGCCGGCCTCACGACCGTCCGCGCCACCGTGTCTGCCCCGACCAGCACCGCCGCGCCGGCCAGCATCGACGCCGGCAGCAGGTACCGGTAGTCGGACCCGATGACGAGCCGCAGCAGATGCGGAACCACCAGCCCCACGAACCCGATCGTCCCGCTCACACTCACCGAAACCGCAGTCACCAGCGTCGTCGCGCCCAGCAGCGCAGCCCGGGTTCGCCCGACCCGCACGCCGCTCGTGGCCGCGATGTCATCGGAAATCGCGAGCAAGTTCAGCGGGCGCCCCGCCGCCCCGAGCACCGCGAGCCCGGCAGCCACCGGGAACACCGCCACCCGCACGTAGTCCCACGAAGCCCCGGCGAACCCGCCCGCGAGCCAGAACAGGATGCCGCGCAGGGCCTCGTCCGGCGGCACCAGCGCGATGATCACCGCCGTCACCGACCCGAGAAATGCGCTCACCGCGATGCCCGCCAGCAGCAGGCTCGAAGGCGCAGGGCGCCCGCCCGGCGACCCCAGCACATAGACCAGCGCAACCGCCCCCAGCGCTCCGCCGAATGCCGCCCCGGACACCCACCACATCGACACGGCGCCCAGCCCGGCCGCGATCGCCGCGACAGCCCCCGTGGCCGCTCCCGACGACACGCCCAGCAGTCCCGGGTCCGCCAGCGGGTTCCGGAACAGCGCCTGCATCGTCGCCCCTGCCGCCGCCAGCGATGCCCCCGCCAGCGTCGCCAGCACGACGCGGGGCAGCCGCAGCCGCTCGATCACCAGCCGCTCGCGCTCGGTATGCGTCCCGACGTCGATGCCGGCCCGGCTGGCGAGGCTCGATACCACGTGCCCCGGCGGAATCCGCACCGGGCCGTTCGCCACGGCCGCCACCGCGGCGAACACCCACAGCCCCGCCAGCGCCACCATCGCCGCGGCAAACCGCCGCGCACCCTGCGCCCGGAGCTGCGCCTCCGTGGCCTCCCATCGCGGGTCCTCGACTGCCGAGATCAGCTTTGCGTCCATCCGGGCTCCCCGCCGCGGGGCCCGGGCCGCGCCACGTCGCCGGCAGCGGCCCTCGAGTGACGAACGGGCATCCCGGCCGTCGGCCGAAGATGCCCGCAGAGCGCGCGCCCGGTCTCCCGGGCAACGAAATGCCCCTCGCGCTGGAGGGGCAGTGGGCTCGTCACATGGAAGGCGAAGCGCCGAACCACGTGTCCACTACCCGTTTCCCCGCGGGCTAGACACTGACGCCGCTGGCGACCTGGCTCGCCGCCACCTTCGGGCGGCTCACAGTTGCGGGACAGCCCCGGATTCGCACCGGGTTCGCAAACGGACGTCGCCCGCGACTCTACCACCGCCCGCTCGCGTATGCCAACTGCCGCAGGGACTTGATGCAACCCATCGCATCTGCAAGCGTATGCAGTGCTTGCGCTGATGCGGCCTGCATGAGACAAAGTATCGAAAACTCGCGAGGTACGTCCATGCCCCTCTCTCGCCGAACCTTCGTGAAAGGCGTCGCTGCTGCCGGCCTCCTCTCCCTTCCTGCCGTCGCCGCTGCCTGCGGCGGTGATGACGAAGCAGAATCAACACCTGCCCCGGAAGCCGGGGGCAGCCCCTCCCCGACGCCGACTGCAGCCCGGCGCGGGCCGAGCTCTGGCACCATGCGGTTCGCCGAGCCCTTCCTCGCCGCTTCGCTCGACGCCGATTCCGGCTCCAGCGCCGCATACAACCTCCAGGCCGTCGGCGCCGCCGAATGCCTCATGCGGTTCACGCCCTCCCTCCAGCTCGAACCGTGGATCGCGGCGCGCTTCGATCGCATCGACGACCTCACCTGGAAAATCACGCTCCGAGATGACGTGACGTTCTGGGACGGCTCGCCGTGCGACGCTGCGGCAGTCCGCGACTCCCTCCTCCGCACCATCGAAAAACAGCCCGCGACCGCCGACCGCCTGCCCAGGGAGACGGGGTTCTCTGCCAGCGGCTACGAACTCACCGTCAAGACGCCGAAGCCCCTCGGCCTCCTCCCGGCCTTCCTCGCGGATGCCACCTTCGCCATCAAGAAAGCGCTCCCTGGCGACCAGTTCCTCTACACGGGCCCCTACCGCGTCACCCAGTTCACCGCCCGCGAGTCCATGACGCTCGAAGCCTTCGATGGCTACCGGGGCGGTCCGCCCTGGATCAAGACGCTCCAGTTCCGCCAGGTCCCCGACACCAACGCCCGTTCCCTCGCTGTGCAGTCCGGAGATGTCGAACTCGCCCAGGCCCTCCTGCCCTCCGACGTGGATCGCCTCAAGGCTGCCGGTCTCCAGGTCTTCGTTGCGCCGTGGGCGCGCCAGCACATGATCGTCCTCAACGTCAAAGCCGCGCCTTTCGATGACCCTGCCGTCCGGCGCGCCTTCGCCCTCGCCATCGACCGCGAAGCCATGGTGAAGGGCATCATGGAAGGGGCCGCGACCCCGGCCTACGCCTTCGCCCCCGATGCCGTCGGGCACCAGGACCTCATGCCCATCCAGAAATTCGACGCCGCCGAAGCCCGGCGCGTGCTCGACGCCGCCGGCTGGAAACCCGGCCCGGACGGCATCCGCGAAAAGAATGGGCAGCGCCTCGCGTTCAAAATCAACACCTACGCCGGCCGCGCCGAACTCGAGCAGGCCGCCGTCGTCGCGGTCGACATGCTCAAAGCCGTCGGGATGGACGCCGCCATCGAAAAAGTGCCCGACATCGAAAAAACGATCGGCGACAACGCCTTCCAGGCTGCCGCCTATTCGATCGGCCCTGCGGGCTTCGGCGAACTCAGCCGCGCCATCGGCCTCCTCTACGTCCCCTCCTCCCGCAATAAGGACCGCTACAGCAACCCCGCCGTGAACGCCGCCTACGACGAGTACATCGCCACCGCCGACGAGGCGCGCCGGAAAGCCGCGCTCAAGACCATCCAGGAGCAGCTCGCCAGCGACGTCCCCATCGTGTACCTCTTCAACCCCAAGCTGGTCGTTGCAACCTCGAAAAAGGTCAAGAACTTCTCCCCCCACCCGCTCGACAGCTACCGGGTCACGCCTGACATGCGCCTCGAGGGCTGACGTGCCATTCTTCCGCCAGCTGACATCCGCCGACGTGGAAGGCGCCCGCGACCTCGTCACCCGCGTCTACACTGCGAAGTTCGGGCCAGAGGTCGTGGCGCGCTGGCATGGTGACATCCGGGCGATGGAATCCGAATACCTCGCCTCCCCCCGCCAGGCAGCCTTCGTCGCGGTCGAGGCGGGCCGCGTCGTCGGCTTCGCAGCCGTCCGCCACCGCAGCCCGCAATCCGGCCCCCTCGCCGGCCGCTACGACCCCGCAGCCACCTGCGAACTCGGCCGGGTCACCGTCGACCCGGCCCTCCGCGGGCACGGCATCGCCCTCCAGCTCATCGAACTGGCTCGCCTCTGGGCGTCTGGCCGCTACGCCGTCATCTCGCTGCACACCGACTGCGACAACGAAGAGGCGCTCCGTCTCTGGCGCCGCCTCTGCACCCCGGTGCTCGAGCACGATGGCATCGCCTATTTCGAGCTGCCCCTCGAACGCCCGGTGACCCCGGGACCCAAATCTCAGGAGACGGGAGCATGACGATCACCCCCGCAGCCAATCCTCCCATCGACCTCTCGCCCTGGTACGAGCGCTGGGAGCGCCAGCAGGAAACCTACATCCCGCACCGGGAAGAGCGCTTCACCGTCATGCTCGATATCGTCCAGCACTTCTGCGGCGATGCCCCGCTCGTCCTCGACCTCCTCTCCGGCCCGGGCGCCATCAGCGCCCGCATCCTCCGGCGATTCCCGCGAGCTCGCGTCGTCGCCCTCGACCTCGACCCTGTCCTGGTCGCCATCGGCAAGAGCGCCCACGGCGACGGCGGCGGCCGCCTCTCCTGGCTCGAAGCCAACGTCAAAGACCCTGCCTGGGCCGACGTCCTCCCTCCCGGCCAGCTCGACGCCGTGCTCTCCACGACCGCCATCCACTGGCTCGATGCCGGCGACATCGTCGAACTCTACCGCGAACTCGCGCGCCGCATCCGACCCGGCGGCATCTTCATGAACGGCGACCAGATGCGCTTCCCGCCGCGCGACGAAGCCCTGCGCGGCCTCACCGAAGCCATGCGGCAGCGCCACGAGCGCGAAGCCGTCGCGGCCGGCGGCGAAACCTGGGAAGCCTGGTGGGCGCACCTCCGCGCCGTCCCCGAACTCGCACCCCTCTTCGCTGAGCGCGACCGCCGCTTCCGTTGGCGCAACGTCGAGCGCGAGCGCGCCATCGGTGCCCTGCGCACCGATTTCGGTGAACGCGACCTCGTCCACACCACCGCGCCAGTCCACCGCGCTGCCCTCCTCGACGCGAGCTTCCGCGAAGCGGAGCAGATTTGGCAGGTCTACGACAACCGGATCCTGCTCGCCGTCCGCTGATGGCTCGTCTCGCGATCGTCCGCATCCTGCAGTCCGGAGCGCTGCTCCTGCTCGTCAGCATCGTCGTCTTCGGATTGCTCGAGGCAGCCCCCGGCGACCCCGCCGAACGCGTCGCGTCCCTCCGCTCCGGCGAACTCGTCACCGACCGCGACGTCGAAACGGTCCGCGCCGAGCTCGGACTCGACCGCCCCCTCTGGCTCCGCTACCTCGCCTGGCTTGCTGACACCGCGCGGCTCGACCTCGGCACGTCGTACGTCAACCGCGAACCGGTCGCCCGCCTCATCGCTGAGCGATTCCCCGCCACCTTCGCCCTGGCCGCCGCGACGGTCACGTGCAGCGTTGCCGTCGCGCTTCCGCTGGGCGTGCTGGCAGCCGCGCGAAGAGGTCCGCTCGATACCGCCGTGCGTGTGCTCAGCCTCGTCTTCGCCGCTACGCCGAGCTTCTGGCTCTCCCTGCTCGCCATCTGGCTCTTCGCCGCCGAGCTGAAGTGGCTGCCCGCCCTCGCCGACTTCTCCCCGCGCGGCCTGGTCCTTCCCGTCGCCGTGCTCGGACTGCGGACGATGGCGCTTCTCATCCGCATCACTCGCGCGACCGTGATCGAGG
>CALLWN010000069.1 GCA_938016505.1 uncultured Sphingomonadaceae bacterium | reverse complement strand
GGAGATCCTGCTCCCCGCCTTCGAGCGCGAGCCCGGGCTGGAGCGGGCAGTCTCCGAGGGCGCCTGGGTCCGGTTGCGGGAGATGGCGGTGCGCAATCCCGCACTGCTCGGCACCACGCAGCAGGTCTGGCTGACGGCGGCCTCCAACACCGATCTGCTCGCCAAGGGCGCCTTCGACCTCGATGCCGACGAGGCGGACCGTCGGGTCTCGGACCGGGAGATCGAACTCTACCGGCAGCTGGAGACGGAAGGACGGACCCGTATCGGGTTCAACAGGCTGTTCCTGACCCAGTCGGATTCGACCGTGCCCGAGCAGGCCGGCGTGTGGGGGGCGCTCAAGGGCTCGATCCTCACCATCCTGGTCACGCTCGCACTCGCCTTTCCGGTCGGAGTCTTCTCGGCGATCTATCTCGAGGAGTTCGCACCCAGGAACCGCTGGACCGACATCGTCGAGGTCTCGATCAACAACCTCGCCGCCGTGCCCAGCATCATCTTCGGCCTGCTCGGCCTTGCCGTGTTCCTGAATGCGTTCGGGATGCCGCGATCGGCGCCGCTGGTCGGTGGTCTCACGCTTGCACTGATGACCCTGCCGGTCATCGTGATCGCGGCGCGGGCGGCTGTGAAGGCGGTGCCGCCCTCCATCCGCGATGCCGCGCTCGGGGTCGGCGCGTCGAAGGTGCAAGTCGTGTTCCATCACGTCCTGCCGCTCGCGCTTCCCGGCATATTGACCGGCACGATCATCGGCGTCGCCCGCTCGCTCGGCGAGACTGCGCCGCTGCTCATGATCGGGATGCGGGCCTTCCTCATCGACGCGCCACAGGGCGTGACCGATCCCGCCACTGCACTTCCGGTGCAGATCTTCATCTGGTCGGACAATGTGGCGCGCGGATTCGTGGAAAAGACCAGCGGTGCAATCATCGTGCTGCTGCTTTTCCTTCTCTCCCTCAACAGCGTCGCCATCTGGCTGCGCAACAGGTACGAGGTGCGCTGGTGAACGAGACAGCAGGTCTGGCGCATGCGCCGCGGCTGGCGAGCAACGCGGGGCCGAAGATGTCGGCCCGCGATGTCCATGTCTTCTATGGCACGACCGAGGCCCTGAAGGGCGTGTCGCTCGACATCACGACCGATGAGGTGATCGCCTTCATCGGCCCCTCGGGCTGCGGCAAGTCCACCTTCCTGCGCTGCTTCAACCGGATGAACGACACCGTCGCCTCGGCGCGGGTCACCGGCACGATCACGCTTGAAGGCGAGGACGTCTACGCGCCGACCATGGATGTCGTGCAGCTTCGTGCCCGGGTGGGCATGGTGTTCCAGAAGCCCAACCCGTTCCCGAAATCCATCTACGAGAACATCGCCTACGGGCCGCGCATCCACGGCCTTGCCCGCTCCAGGTCAGAGCTCGACGGGATCGTCGAGAATGCGCTCCAGCGCGCGGGCCTATGGACCGAAGTGCGGGACCGGCTCGACGAGCCGGGCACGGCGCTCTCGGGCGGCCAGCAGCAGCGGCTGTGCATCGCCCGCGCCATTGCGGTCGACCCCGAGGTCATCCTGATGGACGAGCCCTGTTCCGCACTTGACCCGATCGCGACTGCCAAGGTCGAGGAACTGATCGACGAGCTCCGCGGGCGCTACGCGATCGTCATCGTCACCCACAACATGCAGCAGGCCGCGCGCATCTCCCAGAAGACCGCCTTCTTCCACCTGGGGGACCTCGTCGAATTCGGCGACACGCGGCAGATCTTCACCAACCCGCGCGAGACCCGCACCAAGGACTATATCACCGGGAGATACGGCTGATGCCAAGCGAGCCGCCGACCCCGCACACGGTCAAGTCGTTCGACGAGGAGATCGACGAGCTGCGGACCCTCGTCTCGCAGATGGGGGGGCTGGCCGAGGTCCAGATCGCGAGCGCGATCGACGCCCTCATCCGCCGCGATGGCGAGCTCGGGCTGAAGGTTGCCGAAGCGGATGCCGAGCTCGACCGCCTGGAGGGAGAGGCGGAGGCAATGGCGGTCTCGATCATCGCAAGGCGCGCGCCGATGGCGGATGACCTGCGCGAACTGGTGGCCGCCCTCAAGATCTCGGCGATCATCGAGCGCATCGGCGACTATGCCAAGAACATCGGCAAGCGGGCATCCTCGATGGCAGCCTCGGCCCCGGTCCAGCCGGTTGCCATCATCCCGGAGATGGGCCGGCTCGTTGCCTCGATGCTCAAGGATGCGCTCGACGCCTATGTCGAGCGTGACGCTCGCCTTGCAATTGATGTGATGATGCGCGACACTCAGGTCGACGACCTCTACAATTCGCTGTTCCGCTCGCTTCTCACCTACATGATGGAGAACCCGCACCACATCACGTCATCGGCGCACCTTCTCTTCATCGCCAAGAACCTTGAGCGCATCGGCGACCATGCGACGAACATTGCCGAAATGGTGCATTTCCAGGTGACCGGCCAGCATCTCGTCGAACGGCCGAAGGCCGACCAGACCCCGCTCTACACCGACCCAGCCCCCAAGCCCTGAGGTGACCCCCATGCGCGCCCGGATCCTCCTTGTCGAAGATGACGGCAATCTCGTCGAACTTGTCCGCTACAATCTGGAGAAGGAGGGGTTCGATGTGATCTCCACCCACGATGGCGAGGAGGCGCTGGTCATGGCCGAGGAAGAGCGGCCCGACCTCGTCGTCCTCGACTGGATGATCTCAAACCTGTCGGGCATCGAGGTGTGCCGGCGGCTGCGCCGCGAACCCGAGACTGCGGGCCTGCCGATCATCATGCTCACCGCCCGCGCCGAAGAGGGGGACCGGGTGCGCGGGCTCGAGACCGGGGCCGACGACTATGTGACAAAGCCTTTCTCGCCGCGGGAACTGGTGGCGCGGGTCCGGGCGCTCCTGCGGCGGCTGAGGCCAGCGCTCTCGGGTGGCAGCCTCGAATATGGCGGCCTCGTCATGGACACGACGGGCCACAAGGTCACCCGGGATGGCGTGCCCGTGCAGCTCGGGCCGACCGAGTTCCGCCTGCTCCGCCACTTCCTCGAGCACCCGGGCCGGGTCTTCAGCCGCGAGCAGCTGCTCGATGCGGTGTGGGGCCGGGATGTCTATGTCGAGCAGCGCACGGTCGATGTCCACATCCGCCGCCTCCGGAAGGCGATCAACAGCGACGAGCTTCCCGACCTCATCCGCACCGTCCGCTCGGCCGGCTACGCGCTTGACGCTGATGGCGTCACGGCCTCGGGACCGGCAACGCTGTCGGGCGCCTCGCGCTAGTCACCTGAACCTGAGGTTCGGCGCATTGTTTTTTGGTAGAAGCGTTTGACGGACGAGAGGATTTCGTCGGCTGATCTTGTCCAACGACATGGCTTGGGGTTTTCGTCGCGGGCTCGGATGAAGGCGATGATGTCGGCTTCGAGTTCAGCGGTGGAGCGGTGAACGCTGCGCGTCAACTCGGCAACCCATCGCTCCACCTGATCAATCCAGGACGCCGATGTTGGAGTGAAGTGGACATGCCAATGCGGGCGTCGCGCCAGCGAAGATTTTACCTTGGGGCGTCTTATGGGTCGCGTCATTGTCCATGACCAGATGAACGTCCAGCCCTTCCGGCATTGCCGCGTCGATCCGTTTGAGGAGATCTGGAAACGCGGTTGCTCAATGACGTTTGTAGCATTTGCCGATCCCGGCGCCGGTTGCGATGTCGAATGCCGCGAACAAAGACGTGGTGCCATTGCGGATGTGGGTATGGGTTCGTCGCTCGGCCACGTCCGGCGCCATGGGTAAGACCGGCTGCTCACGGTCGAGCGCTTGGATCTGGCTCTGCTCATCGACGCAAAGCACGACCGCCCGGTTCAGCGGCGACATGGAAAGACCAACGATGTCTTGCACCTTGTCGACGAACAGCTGGTCGCTTGACAGCTTGAACGTCTCGCTGCGATTCGGCTGAAGGCCAAGGGCGTTCCAAACCGGGCGGATAGTCGCATGAGACAGGCCGACCTCGGCTGCCATCGAGCGGATCGACCGATGGGTGGCATCCCTGGGCGTTGTGTTCAACGCCCGTTCGATGGTCTCCGCCACCCGGGTGTCTGAAATGGTTCGAGGCCGTCCCGCACGATGCTCGTCGGTCAATCCCTCGATGCCGGCCTGCACAAATCGCCGCCGCCATTTGCCAACCATCTGCTCATGAACACCAAGGCGTTCAGCAACTTGCTTGCCTAGGAGCCTTCAGCGCACGGCAGAACCATGCGGCAGCGGTCCGAAAGTGAGCGCGGCGCCTTGTGGCGGCGGACCTGAGCCTCAAGAACGCGTCGATCCTTGACGCTCGTCACGACCATATCCGCCTGCTTGCCCGCCATCGCCGGTGATCCCGTCCATCAAGAAACACCCCTACAATGATATTCAGTCCAGGTCCGGATGACTGGCTGCCGTCAGTCGCCCTGCCCGTCGCCGGTTCGGTCTCCCGCGCCGAGCCGCGCCCGCCGCGCAGCGATGCCTGCCAGCACCTCGCGCGTGAACAACTCGCCCATGAGCTCGATCAGGAGGCCGAGCCCGCGCTCGGCCATGTCGGCCGCTTCGCTCTCGCCGACATGCGGCCCGGTCAGCCGGAAGAACTCGCGGACCTGGGCGTCGGCCAGCCAGCGCATCGCCGAGACGTAGCGCTTGAGGCCCTCCACCTCATAGCCGTGCTCGCGCGTGAAGCCGAGCCGCCCGAGGTCCTCGAGAAGGCGCAGGATGCGTGCGTCGCGCGGGGAGACGGTGCCGTCGCCGGCGACATCGATCGCGCCCGCCTCGACCAGCTCGGCGAGCCGGCCGGCCGGATCGGGCGCGCCGGCGAGGAGCGCTTCTGCCGGCTCGCGCGCGCCGGTCAGCTCCAGCCGGGCGCGCAGCAACCGGTCGACATGGGGAAGGATGTCGGGGCTGTCCCAGCCGGACTCCGGCGGAGCATCGAGCAGAACCCGTATGACACCGAGCGGCAGGTAGCGGTCTTCCCGGAGGCGGCGGATCGCGAGCAGGCGGGCGAGATGCTCCTCATCATAGAGGGCGGCATTCCGCGCAGTGCGCAGCGGCTCGGGCAGGAGGCCTTCGCGGATGTAGAAGCGGATGGTCTCGCGGCCGATCCCGGACGCCCTTTCGAGGTCGCGCATGCGCATGGCCAGTCTCTAGCAGCCGCTGCACGGGAGCGCTACGCGCCTGCGGCCGGAACGCCGGCCAGCGCCTGTGCAACTGCCCGGCGCCAGCGGTCGCGCCGCGCAGCCCGGGCAGCAGACGTGCTTTGTGGCGCAAAGCGCCTGTCGGTGCGCGTCATCTGTGCGACAGCGGACGCAAGATCGGGGACCAGCCGGGCACCAACGGCTGCAACCATGGCAGCACCCAGCGCGGTCGTCTCGACATTGGCCGGCCGCACCACCTCGAGCCCGGTCGCGTCGGCGAGGTCCTGGCACAGCCAGGTGTTGGCCACCATGCCGCCATCGACCTTGAGCACCGAGGGCACCACGCCGTCTCGGGCAAAGGCCTCGAGCAGGTCGGCGGTCTGGTTGCCCATGGCCTCGAGCGTTGCCCGGGCGATGTGGGCCCGTGTCGTTGCGCCGGTCAGGCCGGTGAGGAGGCCGGTCGCGCGCGGCTCCCACCAGGGGGCGCCGAGCCCGGCGAAGGCAGGCACCAGCGTCACCCCGCCACTGTCGGCGACGCCTGCCGCAAGCGCCTCGGTTTCGGCCGCAGCGCCGATGAGGCCGAGCCGGTCGCGCAGCCACTTGACTGCGTCACCGCCGATGAAGACGGAGCCCTCAAGGGCATAGGCTGGCGCCCCCTCGGCTGCTGCCCTCGTGGCGATGAGGCGGTTGCGGCTGACCGGTGCCACGGAGCTGCTCGCGGCGAGGAGGAAGATGCCGGTGCCGTAGGTGCACTTGGTCTCGCCGGCCGAAAGACAGCCCTGGCCCACGGCCGCGGCCTGCTGGTCGCCGGCGACGCCCATCACCGGAAGGTCGCGCCCACCGAGCCGGACCGTGCCGAACCGGCCGACCGATGGGCGAATGGCCGGGAGCGCGGCGGCGGGCACGCCGAACAGCCGGCACAGCGCGGGGTCCCAGCTGCCGCGGGCGAGATCCATGAGGAGCGTGCGCGAGGCATTGGTGACATCGGTTGCATGGACCGCGCCTCCGGAAAGGCTGAAGAGGAGCCAGCTGTCGACCGTGCCCAGTGCGAGGCGGCCCGCCCGGGACGCAGCTGCAACCTCCGGGACCTGCTCCAGCATCCACGCCCATTTGGTCGCGGAGAAATAGGGGTCGAGCAGAAGGCCGGTCAGCGCCTGCACCTGCGCCGCGTGGCCGGCCTCGCTGAGCCGGGCGCAGGCGTCGGCGGTGCGGCGGTCCTGCCAGACGATCGCCGGCGCGAGCGGTTCGCCGGTTTCGCGGTCCCAGGCGATTGCGGTCTCCCGCTGGTTGGTGAGGCCGACCGCTGCGATCGCCGCCCAGCCGACCTCGCCGCCGACCGCCTCGGCCACCTCGCGCGTCAGGTCGCGGATCTCGGCGGCATCCTGCTCGACCCAGCCGGCCTGCGGGAAATGCTGGGTGATCGGCCGGGCCGCGGTTGCAACGACCCGGCCGTCGAGGTCGATCACGAGCGCCCGGGTCGAGGTGGTGCCCGAGTCGATCGCAAGGATGAGCGTCATCTTTCCTCCCCCCACCGGCTCGGATAGCGCATCCGCAACCAACCGGAAGGGGCTTTCCATGTCGGCGCTTGCCCGTCTCATCGCGCTGCTCGATGTCGAGGAGATCGAGGTGGATCTCTATCGCGGTGCAAACAGCGACCCCGGCTGGATCCGGGTCTATGGCGGGCAGGTGGTGGCCCAGGCGCTGGCGGCCGCCCAGCGCACGACGCCCGCCGACCGTCCGGTCCATTCGCTCCACAGCTATTTCCTGCGGCCCGGGGAGCCGAAGGTGCCGATCCTCTACAAGGTGGAGCGGGAACGCGACGGCACCAGCTTCTCGACGCGGCGGGTGCAGGCGATCCAGCACGGCAGGCCCATCTTCTCGATGACCGCCTCGTTCCAGGCTGCAGAAGGCGGGTTTTCGCACCAGGCCCCGATGCCGGATGCGCCGGCGCCCGAGACGCTGCTGTCGGAGCGGGCGCTCGAGGCGCGCGCCCGCGCCAGGACCCCCGAGCCATGGCGGACGCTCTGGGCGACGCGGGAGCGTCCGTTCGACTTCCGCCCGGTGAGCCCGCAGGATCCGTTCGCGCCGCGCCCGCGACCGCCCCGGGCGCAGCACTGGTTCCGCACCGATGGCGAGGCACCCGATGACCCGCGGCTGGCCGCCTGCCTGCTCGCCTACGCCTCCGACATGACGCTGCTCGACACCTGCCTGCTGCCCCATGCGGTCAGCTGGACCGACCCCAGGCTGCAGGCCGCAAGCCTCGACCATGCCATCTGGTTCCACGCCGCCTATGCGCCGGCAGTCTTCCACCTCATCGACCAGGCGAGCCATGTGTCGGGCGGCGGGCGCGGCCTGAACGAAGGCCGGATCTTCGCTGCCGACGGGACGCTTGTCGCCTCGGTCGTGCAGGAAGGGCTGATCCGCTACCGGGCCTGACCAGCGTGGGCCGCTTCACCTCGAACAGCCACGATGTCGAAGGCGGCAAGAAAGGCCGCGCGATCGCCCGTCATCGCAAGCGCACCCAGCCGTTGCGCCGTGCGCGCCATGGGCCCGCCATGCGGGCTCCACGCCAGCGGCTGGAGCACGGCTGCTGCCTCCGCCATGCGGTCCGCCTCGGCGAGCGCGAGCGCATGGGCGAGGATGTTGGTCGAAACCTGTGGCGCGAGCGCCCAGGCCTCGCCGATGGCGGCCCACCGTTCGGCATCGGCGGCACCCCGCGGCAGGCTGTCGGCGCGCGCCACCAGCGCCCGCCAGTCTGAAGGGTCAGCCGCGAGCGCGCGGGCGAACATGGCGCGCGCCTCCGCGGGCGATCCGCCGGCGCGCAGCAGGCCCACGCCGCGCCAGCGCAGGAGGTCGGGGTCGGCAGGGGCGCGGGCCAGCAGGCCATCGAGAAGCGGCAGCGCCCGCGCCGGGTCACCCTGCTGGATCTCGGCCAGTGCGAGCGCGCGAGCGGCATAGGCATCGTCGGGAGCAGCTTCGGCAGCGGCCCGGATCATCGCAAGCAGCGCGGCACCGGTCGTCGGGTCGACCCCGTGGGTGAGCGCCACGACCGGCAGGAGAAGCCGGTCCGCTGCCGGCGCAAGCTCGGTGACGCGCACCTCGACCGGCGCAGGCGGGTCCCGCTTGACCCGGAAATAGGCGAACGCCCGCCGGTTCTGCCGATAGGCGAGGAGCCTCGGGTTGAGCTGCTCCAGATCAGGCAGGACTTCGACGCGGAAGGCCTCGACGAGATCCTCGCCGCGCGCGGTGCGCGCGAGATAGGCGCGAAGCTTTTCGGGCCCGCCCCTGGTGCGGAACAGCCAGTGGGTGAGAAGCCAGCTCTGGGCGTAGAACATGCTGGCGCGCCTGAGGTCGCGCGGATCCTGGGCCCCGCGCAGCAGCTCCTCGGGCGGAAGCCAGCCGCCAGCGTCGAGCCTTCGCAGCCGGGCGGCGTCAGGGTGGCCGAACGCGAGCGAGCGCGGTGCGAGCCGCGCCGTCATGACATATTCGGCGAAGCCCTCGACATACCAGGCCGGGTAGGCGACCCGGGTTTCGGCGAACATGAAGTGGTGGGCATATTCGTGAAACAGTGTTGCCCGCGCCGCCTCCGGTCCGGCTGCAGCCGAGACGAAGGCGGCGATCCCGCCGGCGGTCGCGCGATAGAAGCCGGCGACGCCCGGCGGGACCCGCTGGCCGGGAACAGCCGAGGCGAGATCGGGGACGAGATAGACCTCGAGGCGCGGCAGGCCCGCAGGCGGGGCGCGGCCGGTCATCCGGACGAGGAGCGCGCGGAAATCCTCGAGCTCGGCGACCCGGGCGGCCGCCTCTGCCGCGGGTTCTTGAGCAAACAGGCGGAAATTGGCGGATTCTGCCACGACCCATCCCGCCAGCGCCGGTGACGGGACGAGCAGGAAGAGAAGGGCAAGAAGTGCCGCCATCGCGGCACGCCTAGGTGGGCAGCGGCACGCTTGTCACCCCGTTCCAGGAACGCGCTGGACGCCAGGCGCCCTCCCCCGCTCCGGACCCCGGCGATGCGGGCGACCGGGGAGACCGGGACGGCCCTGCGATTTGACGACGGCGCCCGACTGTGCAGAGAGCGCGCACGACGTCCACCCGCCCCCCGGAGCCTGAAACCTGCCAGCAAGCCTCGACGCCTTCCTCGTCTCGACCGGGCTGGTCGCGCTGGCGGAGATCGGCGACAAGACGCAGCTGCTCGCAATCCTGCTGGCCGCGCGGTTCGGCAAGCCATGGCCAATCTTGGGCGGGATCCTGGTGGCGACGCTTGTCAACCATGCGCTGGCTGCTGCCGTGGGGACGATGGCGGCCGAGCTTCTGGCCGGGCCCGCGTTCCGCAAGGCAGTCGGGCTTGGTTTCCTGCTGATGGCCGGCTGGGCGCTGATCCCCGACCGGGAGGAAGCGCCCCGGCTCGGCGGCAGCAGCGTGTTCGGGGCAACCGCTGTCGCCTTCTTCCTGGTCGAGATGGGCGACAAGACCCAGGTGGCAACCGCGCTTCTTGCGGCACGCTACCAAGAGGTTGCGGCCGTCACTGCCGGCACCACGCTCGGGATGATGCTGGCCAATGCGCCTGCAGTGTGGCTGGGCGAGCGGATCACCCGGGTGGTGCCGCTGCGGTTCGTGCGGCTCGGCGCAGCGATCGTCCTTGCGGCTCTCGGCGTCTCGCTCCTCCTGTTCGCAGACCTCGCCTGAAGGTTCAGGCCGGCGTCGCGCTTCCCATCTCGATCCAGCCGAGGAGCTTCGGGGATTTCGGCATGTAGCGCCGTTCGACATCGCCGAGGCGGAAGCCGGCGACGGCGATGGCGGCAGCGACCGGGCGGGTCAGGTGGCAGCCGCCGGCAAGAGGTTTCCACAGCGGCTCGAGGCGGTGCTGCCAGCGGGCAGGTCCGGGGTCGGGCGAGAGCCCATGCTCGAGGAACAGGAGCCTGCCCCCGGGCTTCAGCACGCGGCGGGCCTCGGCGAGCGCCCGGGCCTGGTCGGCAACGCTGCAGAGCGTGAAGGTCGAGACGACCGTGTCAAAGCTTGCGTCGGGGAACGGCAGCGCTTCGGCGACCCCCTGCTCGATCCTGAGCGGGATTGCCGCGTGGGGCGCGGCGCGGGCGCGGGCAAGCAGCGGATCCGACGGGTCGATCCCGGTCACGCCCGTCACCCGCGCCGGATCGTAGAGGGCAAGGTTGGCGCCGCCTCCCACCCCATATTCGAGCACCTCACCGGCGGCGCGGGGGATGAGCCTCGCCCGCTCGCGCATGATCGGCGGCTGGGTGCAGGCGAAGCCGATGAGCCGCGGCACGACGTGGCGGTCCCACCAGCCCGGGCGGGGCAACGGCGCCGCGGGCCCGTGACGTTCCACCGCGCTCAGGCGGCGAGCTTTCTCAGCACATGGTGGAGGATGCCGCCGGCGTAGAAATAGTCGATCTCGTTGGCGGTATCGATCCGGCACAGCGCCTCGAACGCGCCCTCGCTGCCGTCGGCGCGGCGGAACCGCACCTCGAGCATCTGCCGCGGCGCGAGGTTCTGGAGCCCGGCGATGGTGAAATGCTCGTCGCCCGCAAGCCCGAGCGAGTCGGCGTTCGCGCCTTCGGGGAACTGGAGCGGAAGCACGCCCATGCCGACGAGGTTGGAGCGGTGGATGCGCTCGAAACTCTCGGCGATGACCGCGCGCACGCCAAGGAGGCGGGTGCCCTTGGCCGCCCAGTCGCGGGACGAGCCGGTGCCATATTCGCGCCCCGCGAGGATGATGAGCGGCGTGCCGGACTCGCGGTAACGCATCGCGGCGTCGTAGATGGACATCACCTCGCCGCTCGGGAAATGGGTGGTAAAGCCGCCCTCGGTGCCGGGCGCCACCCGGTTGCGGATGCGGATGTTGGCGAAGGTGCCGCGCATCATGATCTCGTGGTTGCCGCGCCTTGCACCATAGCTGTTGAACTGGTCGCGCGCGACCTGCCGCTCCAGGAGATAGCGGCCGGCCGGGCTGTCGGCCTTGATCGAGCCCGCAGGCGAGATGTGGTCGGTCGTGATGCTGTCACCCAGCAGGGCCAGCACGCGGGCATCGACGATGTCGGCGACAGGCTCGGGCGTCATCGACATGCCCTCGAAATAGGGCGGGTTGCGGACGTAGGTGGAGGCCGGGTTCCAGCTGTAGGTGGCCCCACCGCTCACCCGGATGCCCTGCCAGTGGCGGTCGCCGTCGAAGACATTGGCATAGCGGGCGCGGAACATCTCGGGCGTGACCGCGCCGGCCACCATCGCGGCGACTTCGGCGTTGGTCGGCCAGATGTCACGCAGGTAGATGTCTTCGCCGCTCGGCGACCGGCCGATCGGGGTCTCGATGATGTCGGTCCGGATCTCGCCCTTGAGCGCATAGGCAACGACAAGCGGCGGCGAGGCGAGATAGTTGGCCCTGACATCGGGGCTGACCCGCCCCTCGAAGTTGCGGTTGCCTGAAAGCACCGAGGCCGCGACGAGATCATGGGCATTGATCGCCTCGGAAATCGGGGCGGGAAGCGGGCCGGAATTGCCGATGCAGGTGGTGCAGCCATAGCCGACCAGGTTGAACCCGAGGGCGTCCATGTCGGCGGTGAGGCCGGAGCGGTCGAAATAGTCGGTCACCACCTGCGAGCCCGGCGCGAAGCTGGTCTTGACCCAGGGCTTGACGCTCAGCCCCTTCTGGCGGGCCTTGCGCGCCACCAGCCCGGCGCCGAACAGCACGCCGGGGTTGGAGGTATTGGTGCAGCTGGTGATGGCGGCGATGACCACGTCGCCATGACCCAGGTCATGGTCGCGCCCC
>CALLWN010000068.1 GCA_938016505.1 uncultured Sphingomonadaceae bacterium | reverse complement strand
GCCGAGCGGCTCCATGATCTCGATGACCTCTCCAACCGGCTGATCCGGATCATCGCGGGCAGGCTCGGGACCGCAGCGACGCTCGGGCTCAGGGAGGACATGATCCTCATCGCGAAGAACCTCGGGCCGGCCGAACTCCTCGAATATGACCGGCGCTACCTCAAGGGCGTGGCGCTCGAGGAAGGCTCGCTCACCGCCCATGTGACCATCATCGCCCGGGCGATGGGGGTGCCGGTGGTGGGGCGGATCCGCGATCTGAGGGCCCGGGTGGCCGAGGGCGACCCGCTCATTCTCGATGCTGGAGTCGCCGCGCTGTTCGTGCGCCCGCAGGCGAGCGTGGTCAGGAGCTTCGAGGAGCAGGCCGCACTCAGGGCGAAGCGGCAGGCCGGCTATGACGCGCTCCGCGACCTTCCTGCCCTGTCGCGCGACGGCATCCGGGTCCAGCTGTTCATCAACGCCGGCCTGCGCTCCGACCTCCCGGCGCTCGACCTCACCAACGCCGACGGGATCGGCCTGTTCCGCACCGAGTTCCAGTTTCTCGTCTCGGCGACGCTGCCGCGCCGGGACCGGCAGGTGGCACTGTACCGCGACGTGCTTGCGGCCGCCGGCGGGCGGCCGGTGACCTTCCGCACCGTCGACATCGGCGGCGACAAGGCGGTGCCCTATATCGCCGCGCGCGAGGGCGGCGAGGAGAATCCGGCGATGGGCTGGCGGGCGCTGCGCCTTGCGCTCGAGCGCAAGGGCCTGCTCGAGGCGCAGGCGCGCGCGCTGCTCGAGGCTTCGGCCGGACGGGAGCTCAACCTCATGTTCCCGATGATCGCCGAGCCCTGGGAGTTTGCCGAGGCGAGGGCCGTGGTCGAGCGGGCGCGCGCCGCGCTCGAGGCGCGCGGCCGGCCGCTGCCGGCTGCCATCCGCTATGGCGCGATGTTCGAGGTGCCGGCGCTTGCCGAGACGCTCGACGAGCTGCTGCCGATGGTGGACTTCCTGTCGATCGGCACCAACGACCTCACCCAGTTCCTGCTCGCCGCCGACCGCGGCAACCCCAAGCTCGCGGCGCGCTACGACTGGCTCTCGCGCGGGGTGCTGCGGTTTCTGGCGCGGGTGGTGCGGGCCGCCGATGCGCAGGGGGTTCCGGTGACGGTGTGCGGCGAGATGGGCGGGCGGCCGCTCGAGGCGCTGGCGCTGCTTGCCATCGGGGTGAGACGGCTCTCGATCACGCCGGCAGCGGTCGGGCCGGTGAAGGCGATGGTGCGCTCGGCGGAGCTCGCGCCGCTTGCCGCGAAGCTCGCGCTCTGGCTCGACACGCCCGGATCCGACATCAGGGCGCTGCTGACTGCCGAGGCCGCGCACCACGGCATTGACCTCTGAGCGGTGCGGGATTGCGCCGGCGAGCTCCGGCTCTTATGCTTGGCATCGCTGGCCACCCCGTCGGGTGGCCGTTTTTCTGTCAGAGACCAGAGGACATTCGCCGATGGCCGCCCAGTCCCGCGCCGACACCAGCCGGATCCAGCCCCTGATGCCACACGCGACCGCCACCTGGCTGGTCGACAACACGTCGCTCAGCTTCCAGCAGATTGCCGACTTCTGCGGGATCCATGTGCTCGAGGTGCAGGCGATTGCCGACGAGACGGCGGCGACCCGGCTGACCCCGCGCGACCCGGTCCGCGCCGGCGAGCTCGACATGGCCGAGATCGAGCGGGGCCAGGCCGATCCGTCCTATCGGCTCCGGATCAGGCCCGGCCCGGCGCAGCAGCGCCGCACCTCGGGGCCGCGCTACACCCCGGTCGCGAAGCGGCAGGACAAGCCCGACGGGATCATGTGGATCATCCGGAACCACCCCGAGATCAGCGACGCCCAGATCTCGCGGCTGATCGGCACGACCAAGTCGACGATTTCCGCCATCCGCAACCGCGAGCACTGGAACATCGCCAACATCACGCCAAAGGACCCGGTCACGCTTGGCCTTTGCTCGCAGCGCGAGCTCGACCAGCTGGTCGCAGCAGCCGCCAAGAAGGCCGGGATCGAGGCCGAAGGCGACACCCGGCTCGGCACCGATCGCGAAGCGATGCTGGTGCAGCTCAGGCGTGAGCGCGAGGCCCTGGCGAACCCGGCCGAGCCGGCGCCAGACGCGCTCGACCCGTCGCGACTGTTCAAGAGCTGACAGGTCGCGCGGGCATGACGCCGCCGCCGTTCGGGCGATTGCCCGAGGCGCCGCTCGAGCGGCGGAACCTCGTCTACCCGTTCGGCATGGCGCGACCCGCCGACGGCGGGCTCGCCGAGGTGGCCGAGGGCGTCTTCTGGCTGCGGATGCCGCTCCCCTTCAGTCTCGACCACATCAACCTCTGGGTGCTCGATGGCGGCGACCACTGGGTGGTGGTCGACACCGGAGTCAACAGCCCCGCGGTGGCCGATCACTGGCGCACGCTTCTCGCCGGGCCGCTGGCGGGCAAGCCCGTGGGCCGCATTGTCGTCACCCACTACCACCCGGACCATGTCGGGCTGGCCGGCTGGCTTTCCCGCAAGACTGGTGCGCCGCTGCTGATGACCCGTGGCGAGTTCATGCTGGCCCGCGTGCTCACCCTCGATTGCGCGCCCGAGGTTCCCGCCGACGTCATTGCCTTCCATGCTGCGGCTGGCTGGAGCGAGGCCGACATCGCCCGGATGGAGGCCGCCGGCTGGGGCCGGTTCGCGCGCGGGGTCGCGCGGCTGCCGACCGGCTATCGCCGGCTGCGCGATGAGGAAGTGGTCGAGATCGGGGGGAGGCGCTGGCAGGTCGTGGTGGGATCGGGCCACAGCCCGGAGCATGGCTGCCTCTTCTCCCCGGCGGACGGGATCCTGATCTCGGGCGACCAGGTGCTGCCGCGCATCACCTCGAACGTCTCGGTCTACCCGACCGAACCCGGCGCCGACCCGCTGGGCGAATGGCTGGCGAGCATCGACCGGCTGCGGGGTCTTCCCGCCGACACGCTGGTGCTGCCAGCCCACAACGAGCCCTTCACCGGGCTTCATGCACGGCTCGACCAGCTCGCGGCCGACCATCAGGACAAGCTCGACCGGCTGGCGGCCTTCCTGACCGTGCCGCGCACGGCGGTCGAGTGCTTCCCGACCCTGTTCGGGCGGCGGATTGCCGCCGAGGAGATGCAGATGGCGACCGGCGAGGCGCTGGCGCATCTCGGCTGGCTGCTGCACCGCGGTCTCGTCACTGCCGAGGCCGATGGCCGGGTCAACCGCTATCGGGTGGCAGCCCCGGGCAGCGGCGGCGCGCAGGGTGTGGCGCACGGCTGACGACGGCGAGGTGGCGGGGCGCGCTTGGCGGGGCGCGCTTGGCGGGGCGAGATTGTCGCGCCCCTGACCGGGCCGATGTCCTCGACTTGATTTTCCCTGCCCGCGCCCGCATCTTCTCGAACGCGCAAGGTGATCTCCCCCTTTCACCTGGCGCGTGAGCACGCCTGCGCCGGCGGTGCAGCCGTGCTCCCTCCCTGAACCCTGGCCGCTCGCGCGCTGCGCGAGCGGCTCTTTTTTAAAAGCTGGTGTCAGCCGGACGTCACGAAACAGGGGCGGCCCGCAGCCGAAAGGCGCGCGCATAGCGCCACGGCAGCGGCGCGGTCGTCGAGCGGGCCGACCTGGAGGCGGACAAGCCCGCCCCGGGGGGCATAGACCGGAGCCTTGCCCTCGACCCGCGCTGCTGCCTGCGCCACGAGCGTCGCCCACGCCGTGCGCGCTGCCGCCTCGCTCGCATAGGCGCCGAGCTGGACAAACCAGGCCCGGCCGGTCGGGGCGCTGGCGGCCACGGGTGATGCTGCGGTCTCGCCCCCGGCGGCAGCCGGGCCTGGCGTCGCGGCGGCCCCCGCGCCGGCATCGGGCGGGGTCGGCACCGGGACGGATGGCTCGGGCGGGGCCTCGACGGCTGCAAGCACCACGGTGGCCGGGCGGCCCGAGGCGAGCGCCGTTGCGGTCGCCTCCGCGCGGGTGCGTTCCTCCTCGGTCATCAGCGCCGTCATCCGTGCGACCTGGGGTGTGGCGAGCTCGAGCCCGAGCATCTGCGCCCGGCGGACATAGGCGAGGCCGAGCACCTGGCTTCGCGGCGCGCCATCGCCAGTGAAGGTGGCAACGCCCAGCACGAAGGCGGCGCGCGCGTCGCCGGCATCTGCGGCCGCGCGCAGGGGCGCCAGCGCCTCGGCCTTGCGGCCAGCCTGGAACAGGGTGATGCCGAGGTTGGCCGTGGCGGCGACGTGGCCGCGCTCGCTGGCGCGGCGGTAATATTCGAGCGCAAGATCCCGGTTCATGGGCACGCCCCGGCCGAGCCGGTAGGCTTGGCCGAGGTTGAACTGGGCATCCGGATCACCGGCGGCGGCGGGTGCCTGCCAGGCGGCAACGGCGCCGGCATGGTCGCCCGCGCGCCACTTGCGCACGCCTTCGGCGGTGCCGGCTGC
>CALLWN010000067.1 GCA_938016505.1 uncultured Sphingomonadaceae bacterium | reverse complement strand
GCCAACAGCGCGGCGCACGCCGAGCTGAAGGCGAGTGGGGGAGGTCATCTCAGCTTCGGCTCCTCAAACCTTCAGGAAAAAAGAGAAAGTGGGACATTATCCTCCCTTCAGCAACCACGACAGAAAGCCCTCCGTTGGACGGCGGAAGGTCGGCAGCTCCTCCTCCACCTGGCGGAATGCCCGGCCTAAGGGACCTCGGATCTCACCTACCGTCCGCTTCTCCATTATGGCCTGTCCTGGAGTGCGGGGGTCGAAGGGTAACTCTATCACTCGGCAGCGCAAGCGCCGCTCGAATTGTTCTTTGCGCACCGCGCCCGCCCGTGTCTCGCCCATACGGTTCAGCACGCAGACTATCTTGCCTGGATAGTTGCGCCCCGACAGCCAGTCCGACAGGGCGCCCGCGTCCCGTAGCCCCAGCAGGGTTGGGGTCGTCACCAGAAAGATGATGCCGGCGCAGAAGAGCGCCTCGATCTCCACCTGCGGGCGGGCCGGCATGTCCAGGATCACCAAATCCATTCCCTGTTGCGCCTGACGCACGATCGAGGCGACCGCGTCCGCGGTGAAGATCTTCGTGCTCCCAATGTCAGCCATTGAAAGCAGGAACAACCCCTTACTCGCTTGGACGATGGAACGATCGAGAAAGATGCTGTCGATGCGGTCGGGAGCCTCCAGCATCTGCTGCATCGCTGGAGTCTGATCGACGTCGAATATCACGTGCTGCGCGCCCTCGACAATGTCAAGGTCAATCAGCAGCGTCCGCCGCCCGTGCCTCTCTGCTGCCACCTTTGCCGCCGCCGCCGCCAGGGTGGACGAACCCATCCCCCCGCGGGCGCCGATGAAAGCCACGCAGCGGGCAGGATCCACTTGCCCCGTCGCCTTTTGTCCCGCAAGCCGTACCACCGCCTCGTAAAGCGCCTCGGCGTCAACAGGGACAGGAAGATATTCCGATGCCCCCGCCTCGATCATCTTGCGGTATTCCGCCACGCAGTCCTTCTGGCCAAGCAGGATCAGGCTCGTCTCGCCCTGCGGCGCCACCGAAGACAGCGTCGCGACCGCCCCCGCCACGTCCTCGACACCCGAGACGTCGAGCACTAGGAATGCCGGGACCACGCGCCACGACGGTGCCTGCTCGATGGCGGCTCGGATCCCACCTGTGCGGATCTCGCCTACCAGAACGCCGCGCTCGAGAATCGGCGCGATTGGCTCGGCAGGAATGTCCTCGAGGTAAATCAGAATGCTTTCGCGGCGCACGGAAGACTCCTCAGCGGATGACAACCGGCGGGCCCCGCCACAGACTCCCGCCCTGGGACGCATCCGGACCGGCGGACGTGGCGGGGGCCTGGGGCGCAGTCTCTGCGGAAGCAGGCGGCTCCGCCGCCTCGTCGGCATCAGTCAACCCGCGGTAACAGACGTCTGGCGTCGTACAAAGCACCGGGACCCCCGCCTCGGAAGGCAGTGGCGCCCGGCTTGGCACCACTGTCACCAGAGCGCCCTGCCGGCGCAGGCTCGTGATCCGCGCTGCCGTCTGGCTGTCCGTCATCACCCACATGATCGGCTCTTCCTTCCCGGACTCATCACCCGGATGAACTGAGAGACGCGCACCGCGGATCACCCGGCGATGCTCCTCCACCCCCCGCGCCCGCATGGCCGAGCGCGCCGGGCTCAGGAACACGTCGACAGGGCCGTCGTAGCCCGCCACTGCCTGCACCTCGCTCTCCGCCCGGCGGCCGACCCCGATCCGGACCGCCTCAGGGGTCACCGATAGGCGCCGTAGGATCTCAGCCGCCGACACCGGTGGAACCGACCCGTCCGCCGGCAGCGACTCAGGCGGCGCCGGCGTGTCCGGCACGGCTGGCGCAGGCACTGGACTCTCAGCAGGAGGCGCCACTTGACGGGTCGCCGGATCCTCGAAGGTCAGTGCCGAGAAGACGAGCGGCTGCTGCGCTCCCACTACCTCGCGCGTCCAGGCCGGGGGTAGGCGTCCAATAATGATCTCCGGACTGTCGCCCACGCGACCCGTCACCGCGCCCTTCGGGATGACGGCAGTCTCGCGGAAGGCCGTTCGGAAGCGCCTCGGATCCAAACTTTCGCCCTCCGCGATCGGCTCCTGGGCCAACAGAATCATCTGGCCACGGACGTTCTCGAGCAACTCGTAGGAGGAGAGGTTCTGGAACCGGATCGGATCCCCTTTGGCGATCTGCTGCGCCGATGCCCGGCCCGCGATCAGGCTCAGCACCGCCGGCTGGGGATCGTCGGAGATGTCGATGATCGCCCCCTGCGGCGCCGGCTGGCCCCGCTCGAGGGTACGAAGCCCCAGCGCATCTTGCGGGATGATCGTAAAGGCCTTTATGTCGCGCGTGGCCACCACGTAGCGGGCCGGCGGCCCGGCGATGACGCGCTCGATGCGATCAATGTTAAAGAACAGAAACGCGCCGGCACCCACCGCCACCAACAGCGCGAAGACCAGCAGGACCAGACGACGCATGAGACCCTCTCCTCAGCCGAACATCCCGGCGGCAGCCTGAAGCCACAGCGTCCAGACCGCACCCGCTGCGATGGCAGGACCATAGGGGAAGCTAAGCTGCCCTCCCACCCGGAACCACGGCATCGCCTGAAAAACCCGCTCGCGCAGCGTCGGGACAAAGCGCAAGCCAATGAACAGCATCGACGCAAGGCCGCCCAAGATCGCGAAAGCCAACACGAAGTCCAACACAAACCCAATACCCGCCCAGAGCGCGCAGGCGCCGGCCAGCTTCACGTCGCCCGCGCCCATGCCGCGCATCAACCACATCACGAACAGCGCCGCAAAGACAACCAGCGCTGCGCCCAGATCGCGCAGCGCCATCACCGCCATCCCGGCGTTGGTGCCGCGCCACCCAAACGGCGCCTCCAGCACCAACCCCTTGACCACTGCCAAGGCCAACACAGCTAGTACCGTCCAGTTGCGGATGATCATCCGTGTTACGTCCGTCCAGGACGCATAGGCTAGGAGCCCAACCAGCCCTCCCGAGAGGACCGCCGCGATCGTCATCGTCACCGGTTCCTCCCCAGCACTTCCGGAGGCGCAATCGGGGCCGGCTCCGCCGCCCGCGGCGTAGACGCCGGGGCGGCAGGAGCTACCCCCTCCTCCTGATCCACCGGTACCGCGCGCGGCAGCGGCTGGCCGCGCGTCGAGCGCGGCAGCGTCTCGTTGGCGTCGACGGCGCCAAACACCCCCTCCCGATCCTGGAAGGGCAGACCTTCTGCGCGCGGGCGCGCTGGCACTGACAGATCCCGCGCCGCGCGCTCAAGCGCCCGCGGATCCCGCGGGATGATCAGCGGGCCAGTCTCGGTACGCAGGTTCTGCCCAACCCCTGGCGCGACCCGGATCTCGTCACGCGCCACCGGCGGCTCGCCGCGGGGGCGAAAGCGCACCAGGCGAGGACGCATCATGATGATCGTCTCATAGCGCTCGAAGGTCGACTGGTCCGCAAGCGGTACCGATGTGCGGAACAGACGACGGTCCGCGTCTTCGTTCTTCGTTCTGATGAGGCCGCCCAGGACCAGCAAGTCGCCCGGACGACTGTCGATCATCGTACGCAGCGTTCGGTTCGTTGTGTAGGGCAGGCGTAGCGTCGTCCCACCCCCGCTACTGTTGGCATTGGTCCCCGTCCCCGTGCCGACCGTTCCCGTCGTGCCACCGGTCCCCACCGTCACGCTGCCGCCCACAGTCGTCCCCTGGTTGCCCTGCGCGTCCGTCGTCCGCTGCCCCGACACCGGCCCGCCGCCGGTCGAGAAACTCTCAAAGCGGACTAGCTCCTCAATGTTGAGATCGATCTTGGTGTTGATGATGCCGTCGTTGTACGCCCCGGCAACCCGGAGGATGAGGCCCGTCTCGAGCGTATCGTCCTCGACGTCCTGGTTGGTCGAGGCATTGATGGCCCCCGTCGTCGTGTTGCGGACGCGCGCGATATACTGGCGCCGCTCGCCGATGCGGATCTCCGCAGAGCCGCCCGACATCATCGTCATCGTCGGGCGCGCCACCGCTTCGTTCTGCGAATCCTCGCTCATAAACTGGATGACCGCGTTGGCGATCAGGTTGTTGGCCGAGGAGATGATGCCGAAGGCCAGGCCCGCCGGTGCCGTCGGGCCTATCGCGCCCGTCAGCACGCCCATCGCCGCAGCGGATGTGCCCTGCGCCGCCGTCAGGGGCTGCGCGCCCACCACGTAGTCGTTCACACGGCGACCGAGACGCTCCCACCAGATGCCAGCACCCTCACCGCGCCGCAGCAGACGCTCAAAGACCCAGACGTCGTAGATCAGCATGTCGCGGCCCATCTCAAACGTCCGCAAAAACTGCTGCGCCATCCGGTAGGTCCGATAGTCGACCGTCATCGTGATCGTGCCTGTGATCTCGTCAACGAAGACCTCCTGGGCGCCAAGGTTGCGGAAGGCGTCCGAGATCGTCAGCAGACTCCCCTCCACCCGCGGCACCCGCACGGTGAAGCGCCGAACGCTGTCGAAGCTCAGCATCCCGTTGCGGTACTCGTAGAAGAGACCAGCCCGGCGCGAGATGATCTCGAGCATCTCCTGGAGGGAACGTCGCGACTGGTCACGGACCGTGATCAGGCGCTGCTCCGCCTCTGAATCCCGCGTCACGCCCAGCCGAAGGCCAGCGCCGAGCGCGTCGATCACCGCCGACACCGGCACTCCGTCCGCCATCACCGGACCCACCATCACGTTGGGCAGCCGCTCGCCGCGGTCATAATCCAGCGTCCAGAAGGCGTTGGGCTCCGTCTCGAGCGTGATCACTGCCGGAGCGCCGAGGTCGTTGACCGCCTCTGACCGGGGCGGGACCTGCGGGTCTACCTGCGCCGGGTTTATTGGACGGCCCTGACAGGCCGTCAGGGCCATCACCAACGCCGACCCCAGCAGTCCTGCCCTGGCCAGGCGCCAGGACCGGTGCGGCATGGCGCTTCCCTTTACATCACACACGATCATGGAACCTCCTGGCGACGGTGAGACACCCGCACGGGCCGCAGGTCCGGGAAAGATTATGAACCTTGGGGCTTCAGATCAACAGGAAAGCCGAGATCTGCGGCCCCTCAATCCCGCCACAACAGTGTCAGGGAACCAGGCGGTAGACCCAAGGCGCTCCTTCGGGCGTCGTCGCCTCCCGCACCGCCGCCGCCCTGGCGGCCAGATTTGTCGGCCCCGTCCCGAACAACCCTCCTAGGAGCAGCGGCGTGCGCGCCGTCGCCAAGATCTCGACCCGGCCTAAGGCCAGGTCCACCGACACCGAGACCGCCCCGTCATACAGGCTCCGACCCGCCAGTCCGGCCGCCAATGCCGCGTTCGCCGCCGCTACCGGATCCTCCGACAGGCCATGTGCGCCGGCCAAGGCCGCCGAGCGGGCCGCCGCCCCCAGCTCCGCTCGCGCCCGCCAGCCCTGCCCGGCGTCAGCCACCAGCGCTGCCACCAAGATGAGCGGCAGCAGCACCAGAGCCCCCAGCGCCAGCAGAAACCCCTCTTCGTCGGACCAAAAACACCTCAGCATGTCTTCCAGATGGGACCCGTATCGTCAAAGGCCAATATCAGGACACCCCCAGACTCGACGGACCGGCGCCGCACCGACAGACGCCCCGCCAGGACAACGCGCCCGCCTGTCAGGTCCGCCGACGCTCTAAGGCGCCCTCCTTGTCCTTAAAGCTCTCCAGACCGACGATCCTGTTCTGGAACAGCTTCCGGACGCTCTTCAGCAACCTCGTCCAACCCATCATCAGCGCCACAGCCGATCTGCGCCACTACGACCCTATCGCCCAAACGGAGATGAATAACAGACGTTTGTAGGACGATGATGCGCCTCGGCGCGGACGACCCCTAAAAGAAATTCGCAAACGCAAGACGGGGGCCAGAAGGCCCCCGTCTGCTTCTGCCGCCTGGGCAGCTGAAGATCCCAAAGGATCAGACGCCGGCGTTGTTCAGCTGGGCCACCACATCCAGGAACACGTCGCGGATGCGAGTACCGAGCTGGCGGATCGCCGCGATGGAGACAACGGCGATGAGGGCGACGAGAAGACCGTACTCGAGAAGGGAGGCACCAGCCTCCTCACGGACGAAGGAACGCAGCATGGGGATTATCCTCATGAGTTCGGTGAGAGAGACCACCGACGGCACGCAGCCGAGCGGCAGACGGCGCCAGACATTGGCTCCGCGAAGCACCACCTAGATCGCGCCGTCCCCACGTCAAGGGAAGACAAAGATAAAAGCTTGGACTTATCGACCAAACAACGGGTCCAACTACGGAGATAGGCCGTTGAGACCGATCTTTCACCGAACCTCTAGACCTCTCTGACATCCCGACGGGGCGGGCGAGAACCACAGGACACAGGCTGATCTCAGGCCATGGTGACCTTCGCTCCATGGGGCACGCCCATATGCGCTCTTCCCATAGCCCGAGCAGCAGCATGCCCTCCCGCGATCTCCTGCGTCAGATCCTCACCTTCGGACTCGTCGGTGGGCTGTCTGCGGCCACCTATGCGGCCACCCAGACAATCGCCATCGAAGCCGGTGGTTTTGCGGTCCTTCCCGCTGCTCTTCTTGCCTTCGCTGCCGGAACCCTCGTCTCCTGGATTGGCAACAGCCTCCTCACCTTCCGCGCACCGCTGTGCGGGCGCACCGCCGCCCGCTTCGTCGTCGTCACGGCCCTTGGAATGGCCCTCAACCTCGGCATCGTCGCCGTGGTCGACGCGGCTGGGCTTCACTACGCCATAGGGATCGCAATC
>CALLWN010000066.1 GCA_938016505.1 uncultured Sphingomonadaceae bacterium | reverse complement strand
TTCACCTGGCAGGCCGCGCTGGTGCTGGGGCTCTCGCTGTCGCTCTCATCGACCGCGCTCGTGGTGCAGCTGCTGAGGGAGCGGGGCGAGCTCGGCACGCCGGTGGGCGAGCGCGCCTTCTCGATCCTCCTTCTGCAGGATATCGCGATCGTGCCGCTCCTGATCGTGGTCGCGGCCTTCTCGCGCGTGCCCAACCCCGAAGCGCCCGAGGGCCTCGGCCTGGTGCTCTCGAGCCTTGGCGCCATCATCGGCCTCGTGCTCGCCGGCCGCTACGTGCTCAATCCGCTGTTCCGCATGATCGCCCATGTCGGCAACCGCGAAGTGTTCGTGATCGCGGCGCTTCTCACCGTGATGGGTGCGAGCTTCCTGATGGCAAGCTTCGGCCTCTCGATGGCGCTTGGCGCCTTCATCGCCGGGGTGATGCTCGCCGACAGCCCCTATCGCCACGAGGTCGAGGCCGACATCGAGCCGTTCCGCGGATTGCTGCTCGGGCTGTTCTTCATCTCCGTCGGGATGACCCTCGACTTCTCCGTGCTTGTGACCGACCCGCTGCTGGTTCTCCGGCTTGTCGCGACGCTCATGGTGACGAAGTTCGTGCTGATCACGCTTCTCGGGCGGCTTTTCGGCACCAGCTGGGGCCAGGCGTGGCGCCTTGGCCTGCTCCTCTCCCAGGGCGGGGAGTTCGCCTTCGTGCTCCTTGCCGCCGCCGTGTCGGGCCTCCTCATCACGGCCGGCGCCGCCTCGCTCTTCGGTGCCGTCGTGACGCTTTCGATGGTGGCAACGCTTGTCGTCCTCGCGCTGGCCCGCCGGTTCGTGCCCGTCGATGCCGACAAGGACGGCGTGCGCGACGATCTCGAGGGGCCGGATGGCGCCAGCCCCGGCACCGTCATCGTCATCGGCTATGGCAGGTTTGGCCAGATCGTTACGCAGATGTTGCACGCCCGCGGAGTCGAAGTGGTCCTCATCGACCGCAGGCCCGAGCAGATCGACCTGTCCCGCCAGTTCGGCTGGCGGGTCTATTATGGCGACGGCTTCCGCCCCGAGGTGCTTCGCGCGGCCGGAGCCGAGCAGGCGCGGCTGATCATCGTGACAACCGGCGGCGGGGCCTGGGACCCTGCGCTCCTGAACCCCGTCAAGATGGCGTTTCCGCACCTCAAGTTCATCGTGCGGGTGCACGACCGGCTGCACGCCATGCGCATGATCGCCGCCGACCAGGAGCTGGTCGTGCGCGAGCTGTTCTGGAGCGCGGTCGAGATGGGCCGGATGGCGCTTCTCGAACTCGGCACGAGCAAGGACATGATCGACGAGATCGTCGAGGAATATGTGCGCCGCGATGGCGAGCGGCTCGCGCTCCAGGTGGCCTCGGGTGACCCCATGGCCGGCCAGGACCGCATGTTCAGGCCCGGCCACGAGTGGCGACCCGAAAGCCCCGAGACTGCGCTCGGGGAGATTCCGGCCGACGTCCCGGCGAAGTAGCCTGCCGTGAGGCCGCTCAGGCCTCTTGCGCGCCTTCCCCTGCAGGTTCGGCCCCAGTGGCTTCGGCCGGGGCGGGCTGGTCGTCGCGGTCGAGCGCGGTCACGTCGACGCCCTTGGCCTGCAACTCGGCCTCCTCGGGCGAGCGCGCGACATTGACGGTAACGGTCACCACGACCTCCGGGTGGAGTGCGACCCTCACGTTGTGAAGGCCAAGGGTCTTGATCGGCCGGTCGAGGACGATCGCCTGCTTTGCCACCTTGTGACCCGTATCGGCAATCGCCTCGGCGAGGTCGCGCGCCGCCACCGAGCCATAGAGGGCGCCGGCATTGGAGGCCTGGCGGATGAGGATGAAGCTGAGGCCGTCGATCGCCTTGGCTTCCTCCTCGGCGTGAGCCCGGCGCTTCGCATTCTCTTCCTCGATGTGGGCGCGCTGCGCCTCGAACTTCGCCCGGTTGGCGTCGGTCGCGCGCAGTGCCTTGCCGCGGGGCAACAGGAAGTTGCGAGCGAAGCCAGGCTTCACGTTGACGACATCGCCGATGCGGCCGAGCTTTTCGACCCGCTCCAGGAGGATGACTTCCATGGCGGCTTCCTTACTGGACGACGTAGGGCAGGAGGCCGAGGTGGCGTGCCCGCTTGATGGCCTGGGCGAGCTCGCGCTGCTTCTTGGCCGAGACGGCGGTGATGCGCGAGGGCACGATCTTGCCGCGCTCCGAGATGAACCCCTGGAGCAGGCGGATGTCCTTGTAGTCGATCTTCGGCGCGTTGGCGCCGGAGAAAGGGCAGGACTTGCGGCGGCGGAAGAAGGGGCGCGCCATTACCAGCCGCCCTCGTCACGACCGCGGCCACGACCGCTGCGCTCCTTGTCGGACTTCCTCACCATCGCCGAGCCCTCGGTCTCGAGGGCCTCAACGCGGACGGTCTGCCAGCGGATGATGTCTTCGTTCAAGGCCACCTGGCGCTCGAGCTCGGCGACCGCGCCCGCTGGCGCCTCGATGTTCATGAGAACATAGTGGGCCTTTCGGTTCTTGCGGATGCGGTAGGTGAGGTTGCGCAGGCCCCAGTATTCGGTGCCGGCAACCCTGCCCTTCTGCTCGGTGATGAGGGCCGTGAGCGCCTCGGTCAGCCCTTCGACCTGTGCGGGCGCGAGATCCTGGCGCGCCAGATACACATGCTCGTAGAACGGCATGAAAGCTTTCTCCTGTTGCCGATCGCAGCGGCTGCCCCCGATCGGGGATCCGCCCTCCGGCTGGCTTCGTGAAGCGGGGGCCCTAGCCGCCCAGCGTCCGAAAGGCAAGGGGCCCCGCCGTTCCCGGCAAGGTGCCTCGCATTCCGCGTGCGTGTCGGGCGCGAACCGTGCCGACCCCTTCGCGGCGGCGCCGCATCGCCGCGCCAACGAGGCCGAGGCCGGCGATGAGCAACGCCCAGACGCTGGCCTCGGGAACGATCCCCTGCGTGCCGCAGAACCGGATGTGCGAGATTTCGGGCTGGTTGCCGCCACCGCTCCGCAGGCCGAACCTGCTCCAGGTGCCCGACGAGGCCGGGGTGGTGAGCTTGTAGAGCAGGAACTCGGGCCCGCCCTTCACCGAGATAGGTCGACCGTATAGCCTGGAAGCGACCAGGTGCCGGTCTTGTTGCCCGGATCATGGCTGATCGTGCCGAACGTGCTGCTGGTGGCAGGCGCATCGATCTTGCCGATATCGATCTTGCCGATGAGGTTCAGGTCGATCACCCTGCCTGCCTTGGTGGTCGCGTTGTAGAGCGCCTCGACGGCGGTGACGTCATTGTCGTTGCCGCTGTACACGCAGCCGCCATAGGCCCCGAAAACCGAGACGCAGCGCGCGTCGATAATGGAAAGCGCGGACGCGGGCGCCGCGACCACGCCGATGGCAAGGGCGCCCATCCCGCCGAGAAGAACCCTGTTCATGGTACCAAGCCTTTCGCTTCCACGGCCCGTCCGCCGGCCCTGTTGCAAGATCCGCGTCGCGCGGGCCATTGTTTCCATAAAGAAACTGCATACGGAATGACAGGAAAAACATTGTCAACGGATATGAAAGGATCGTTGAGGGCCTTCCGCCTGGTCGCGATACCGGCGCATCCCACGGCCGCGGGTCCGGAGAAAAGGACGGCGCGGAACGAACACGAATCCGCCGCGCCGTCAAGTCTGCCACAGGAGGAGACTCGCGCGTCGCCGCGCACCTCCAGCCTGTCAGTTAGGCTGCAGCACACCGTCGCGCAAGGTGACCAAATTGTGAAAGACCGCTGCCGGTGGCAGCCCGCTCAGTGTGCGCCGAAGCTCGCGAAGATGGCGTGAAGCAGCACACCGATCGAGCCGCCGATCAGGGTGCCGTTGAGCCGAATATACTGGAGGTCGCGGCCGACCGCAGTTTCGAGCTTTGCCGTGATCGTCTCGGTATCCCAGGCTTTCACCGTGTCGGAGACGAGCGCGACGATCGCGTCGCCATGGTCGCGCACTAGGCCCACCACCGCGCGCCGGGCCAGGCTGTTGACCGCCTGCGCAAGCGCTGCGTCCTCCTGAAGCGCAAGACCGATCCGCCGGGTCACTTCGCTGCCGCCCTCGCCATCGGCAAAGCGGCCGAGCGCCTCGCGGGCCTGGTCCCACAGCCCTTCCACCCAGCGGCCAACGGCGGGGTTGTCGATGAGCGCCTGCTTCCAGCGCTCCACCTTGGCCTGGGTCTCGGGGAGATGGCGCAGGTCGAAGATGAAGTTCTCGAGCGCCTGGTCGGCGCGCTGCCGCACCGGGTGGTGCGGATCGGCCGCGACTTCGGCGAGGAAGCCGCGCAGGCCGGCCAGAATCTCGTTCGCCACCCGCTCGTCGACCGCAATCAGCCTCAGAATCCAGCTGGTCCGCTCCTCGATCATGGCGCGGAGCGAAGGCTCCTCGGCGTCGAGGGTGCGTGAAGCCCAGGCGACCAGGCTGTCGATGACCGGATGATGGCGGCCTTCGGCGAGAGCTGCCTCAAGCGTCGAGGCGACGAGCGGGGCGCCATCGAGCGCGCGCAGGCGGCGCACGATCCCGCCCTTGACCCGATCGCCCAGCGCGTCGGCGGCCGGGGTGTCGGCGAGCTGGCGAATGAGCCCGACAAGGCCCTGCCTGACCCTTGCCGCGCTTCCCGGGGCGGGATCGCCTCCGGCGAGGAAGCGGGCGAGGAGGCTTGCGGCATCGAACCGTTCGAGCCTGCGGGCAACCAGTCGGGGGGTGAGGAAATTGTCCTTGAGGAACAATGCGAGCGCATCGCCGATCCGGTGCTTGCTGGCCGGGATGATCGCCGTGTGCGGGATGGGCAGGCCGAGCGGGTGACGGAACAGGGCGGTCACGGCAAACCAGTCGGCCAGGCCGCCGACGAGGGCGGCTTCGGCGAAGGCCTGGATCCAGGCGAAGCGGGGATCGACCGCCTGTACTGCCCAGGTGGACGCGGCGAGCGCCGCTGCCATGAGAATGAGCAGGCCGGTCGCCAGCTTCCAGAGCCGGCGGGCCGCGCGCTCCCGCTCGGTCAGCGGCTCATTCCGCAGCTTGGGGCGTTCCTTCGGGCGGCGCCGCCTTCTCGCCTCCACTCAGCAGACGGCCGAGCCGCGGGCCGATCCAGCGCTCCAGATCGTCGGCAAGCGTGAACCCTGCCGGCACGATGACGAGGGTCAGCACGGTCGAAAGCAGCAGGCCGCCGATGACGACGATCGCCATGGGCGCCCGGAAGCTGGTGTCGCCATGCAGGCCGAGCGCGACCGGAAGCATGCCCGCGGTCATCGCCACCGTCGTCATGATGATCGGTTGGGCCCGCTTGTGCCCGGCATCCACGATCGCGGTCTCGCGGTCGACCCCCTGGCGCATCTCCTCGATCGCGAAATCGACGAGCAGGATCGAGTTCTTGGCGACGATGCCGAACAGCATCAGGATCCCGATGTAGACCGGCATCGAAATGGCGTGTCCGGTCAGGATTATGGCGATGATGCCGCCAAGCGGCGCCAGGAGCAGCGACCCCATGTTGACGAAGGGCGGCAAGACCCGCCGATAGAGCAGCACGAGCACGGCGAAGACGAGGAGCACGCCCGAGACGATCGCGACCACGAAGTTGGTGATGAGCTCGTCCATCACCTCGGCCTGGCCGAACTTCACCTGGCGGACACCCTCGGGAAGGCTTGCCATGGTCGGCAGCTTGTTGATCTCCGCCATGGCCGGGCCGAACTCGACTCCGTTCAGGTCGGCAACGAGGGTGATTCGCCTGGTCTGGTTGTACCGCCGGATGACGGTGGGGCCGGTGCCGAAGCCGATATCGGCCACAACCTTGAGCGGCACGGAGCCACCGTTCATCGTGGGCACGGGGAGGTTCTCGAGCGCGGCAAGGTCCGCGCGCGCAGCATCGACGAGGCTCACCCGGATCGGCACCTGCCTGTCGGCGAGCGAGAATTTGGCGAGGTTCTGCTCGATGTCGCCGATGGTCGCGATCCGGATGGTGCGCGACAGATCGGCCACCGAGACCCCCATCTCGGCGGCGATGTCGAACTTCGGCCGGATCAGGATTTCCGGCCGGTCGAGATCGCCGGCGATGCGGGCATCGCGCAGGATCGCCATGCCCTGCATTTCCTTCTCGACCTTGCGGGCGGTCGAATCGAGGAGCGCTGCATCATCGCTCGCGAGCATGAGGGTGATGTCGCGGCCCCCGCCGCCGGGGCCGAAGGACTGGAACGCGACCCGGACATCGGGGAGCGCGCCGAGCGCCGGGGCGATCTTTCGCTCCCACGCCTTGGTCGAAAGGTCGCGCCGGTCGCGCGGCACAAGGTCGATGTAGAGCGTGGCCTTGCGGACATCGCCATCATCGCCGATGAACTCGAAGACGGAGGCAACTTCGGGCTCGCGGCGGAGGATGGCAGTGAGCTCGTCGACCTTCGCGACCGTGTCGGCAAGGGTTGCGCCCGGCGCGAGTTCGACCGTGAGCTGCGATGTGCCGCTGTCGTTGTCGGGCGCGAAGGTCTGCGGCACCTGGACGAACAGGAAGATGGTCAGGGCGAAGGCGATGCCACCGACCGCGACCGTCTTCCAGCGGTTGTGGAGCGACCATTTGAGGAAACCGAGATAGCGGTCCATCATGGGCCCGTCGCCATGGGCGCGCGCGCCATGGGGCTTCAGGAAATAGGCGGCGACGAGCGGGGTGATGAGCCGGGCAACCAGCAGGCTCATGAAGACGGCGACCGAGACGGTCAGCCCGAACTGCTTGAAATACTGCCCCGAGATGCCAGGCATGAAGGAGACGGGCAGGAACACGGCGATGATTGCGAAGGTGGTGGCAACAACCGCAAGCCCGATCTCGTCGGCTGCCTCGAGCGCAGCCTGGAACGGCGACTTTCCCATTCGCATGTGGCGCACGATGTTCTCGATCTCGACGATCGCGTCATCGACGAGGATTCCGGCGACGAGGCTCAACGCGAGCAGGCTGATGGTGTTGAGCGTGAAGCCCATCAGCTCCATGAACCAGAAGGTCGGGATCGCCGAGAGGGGAATCGCGAGCGCTGCGATGATGGTCGCGCGCCAGTCGCGCAGGACCAGGAACACGACGAGGACGGCGAGGATCGCGCCCTCGACCATTGCGGTGATCGCGCTGTCATACTCCTCTTCGGTGTATTTGACGGTCGTGAACAGCTCCTCGAACTCGACCTCGGGATATTCGGCACGAAGTTCATCGAGCACCCTGTTCATCCGCTCGTAGACCGCGACGTCGGACGCGCCCTTGGCCTTGAACAGGCCGAAGCTCGTGACCTGGCGGCCGTTCAGGCGGGCGATCGACCGCTGCTCGGAGGTGCCGTCGCGGACGTCGGCAATATCGGACAGGCGGACGAACCGGCCGCCCGGAAGCGAGATCCGGGTTTCGCCAAGGTCGAGCGCGGACTTCGCCCCGCCGAGCACGCGCACCGCCTGCTCGGCGCCCGACACCTCGGTGCGGCCGCCCGGCACGTCGAGATTGAGCGTGCGGAGCTGGGCATTGACCTGGGCTGCAGTGATCCCGAAGGCTTGGAGCCGATCGGGCTTGAGATCGACCCGGATTTCGCGGGAGACGCCGCCCCCGCGCGAGACCTGCGCGACGCCGGGAATCGCCACCATCCGCTTGGCGATGGTGTTGTCGACGAACCAGGACAGTTCCTCGAGCGACATGGCGGTCGACTTGACTGCGACATAGGCAAGCGCGCCGCCCTCGATGTCGATTCGGGTCACCTGTGGCTCGAGAATGCCTTCGGGCAGTTCGGAGCGCACCTTGGTCACGGCATCGCGCACGTCGTTGACGGCGCGGTCGACCGGGGTTCCGATCTGGAACTCGACGGTGGTGAAGCTGGCGCCTTCCTGGACAATGGACGAGATCGACTTGATGTTGCCGATGCCGGCAACCGCGCCTTCCACCTTGCGGGTGATCTGGGTCTCGAGCTCGGTCGGCGCTCCTCCGGGCTGGGACACCGCGATGTTGACGATTGGAGCCGAGATGTCGGGCATCGCGTTGATCTTCATGGTCTTGAAGCTCACCGCGCCGAGAAGGCCGAGCATGATGAAGAGCAGGAGCGGCGGGATCGGGTTCCGGATCGCCCAGCTCGAGATGTTCCTGAGGTCCATCGCTGGTCAGCCCCTCGCCATCACTTGCGGAGCACGGGAGTGACGGTCTCTCCGGGCCGCACGAAGGCACCTGCCGAGACGATCACCTTCTCGGTCCCGGAAAGCCCCTGGGCAATCGCCACGCCAGCCTGGCTGATGCTGCCGATCTTCACGTCGCGGCGGCTCACCCTGTCGTCGGCGCCGACGATGTAGACATAGCTGCCCTTCGGGTCGGCAAGGACTGCGGATTGCGGCAGGACCGGCCGCAGCGCGCGTCCGGCCTCGATGTCGGCAACGGCAAAGCCGCCGGCCCGGATCGCAGGATCCGCGGGCAATGCGATCCGCGCGGTGCCGAGCCGGCGCTGCGGGTCGATGACGGGCTCGAGCAGCCAGATCGAGCCGGTGACAGGCGCAGCGGCGCCGACGGGCGTGACGCTGACGGTCTCGCCGACGGCGAGGGCCACCATGTCCTGCTCGGCCACCTCGGCGCGAAGTTCCATCTCGCCGCCGGCGGCGATCCGGAACAGCGCGCCCGATGCAGGCGAGACGACCTGGCCTGGCTCGACCATGCGGTCGAGGACGAGACCCGCCTCTGGCGCGCGGATGGTCAGTCTCGCCAGCCGCTCGCGCATCTCCCGGACCTGGGCGCGGGCGACTTCGGCGCGGGCCCGGGCGGCATCGCGGGTGGCGGTCCTGCGCTCGATGTCGGCCTGCGACACGAAGCCCCGGTCGACGAGCTTCGCTGCCCGGTCGAGTTCGGATTGCGCGAGCCGCACATCGGCATCAGCCTGGGCGACGGCAGCCTCGAGCTGGGCCAGCTGGGCCCGCTGCACCCCGGAATCGATTTCGGCCAGAACCTGGCCGGCGCGCACATACTGGCCGGCCTCGGCGCGGATGGCGACGATCGCGCCACCCTCGCCAACCACCCCCACCGGCATGTCCCGGCGCGGTGCGATGGTCCCGGTCACACGCACCCGGTCCGCCACCTCGACCAGGCCCGGCACCATCACCGAGACCGCCGGAGGACCGGAGGGCGGCGCGGTGGGGCCGGGCGCCTTCGCACGCTCGACGAGGAACCAGATGAAGGCGGCAAGCGCTGCAACCGCGACCACGGCAATCCCGACCCGTTGCAGGGGTAACCGTCGAAGCCTGTCGCGCGCGAGACCCCGCTTCGGTTCCGGGCCGTCGGCCACAGGCGCCAGCCCTTCGAGCTTCTGGGAGGGGAGATGCATGTTCATCAGGCCAGGTTCCAGATGGTTGTTCGAGGCACGCGCCTCAAGCCCCCGGTTGCTCCCCTCAAAGAACCGGACATGAGCGGCCATAGCTGAAGTCGCGCCGCGTTGAAAGACCCCGCCGTGTCATCCCTGCGTGTCCCGCCGAGGTTGCAAGGGGCTTGGGACGACCCACAGAGCCTGCTAGGGAATGGGCGGAGGCGATTGCCATGGCCTATGGGATCTTCGGCTGGATCGTCGTAGGGCTGGCGGCTGGCGCGCTCGCCAGGCTCCTGCATCCGGGCAGGGATCCCGGCGGCGTTGGTGTGACGCTTCTTGTGGGGATTGCGGGGGGCGTGCTCGGCGGCACCGTTGGCCGGTTTGTCGGATCTGGGCCGCACTCGACGCTTCTCAACCTGGCGCTTGCAACCGGTGGGGCCCTTGTCCTGCTCGTGGCGTGGCGTGCGGTCGAGCGCCGCAGTGCCCGCCGCCCATGAGCCTGTGCGGCACCGTGCCGCGATTCATCGCCAGGTCAGATGCCGTCTGCAGGCAGTGCCAGTGACCGACCAGATCCGAGGACCAGCATGCTGCATCTCCCATCCTTCGCGCCGCTGGGCTTGGCCGTTGTGCTGGCAGCCTCGGCCGTGAGCGCACAGTCCGCCCAGGGCGCCACCCCGGCAACCCTTGTCGTCAGCGCCGAGGCGTCGCGCACCGCCGCGCCCGACCTTGCAGTGCTGAGCGCCGGGGTCGTGACCCAGGCGGCGGACGCCGCTGCTGCCATGGCCGAGAACAGCCGCCGGATGACCGCCGTGACTGCGGCGCTGCGTCGCGCCGGGGTCGAGCCGCGCGACCTTCGCACCAGCCAGCTCGCGGTCCAGCCCCAGTATCGCTACGGCGAGGGCCGGGCGCCTGCCATCACCGGCTACGAGGCTTCGAACCAAGTGACGGTCCGGCTGCGCGACCTCGCCCGGATCGGCCCGGTGGTCGACGCGCTTGTGAAAGCGGGCGCGAATCGCATCGAGGGCCCCAGCTTCACGATCGAAAAGCCCGAGCCGCTGCTCGATGCCGCCCGGGCCGAGGCGGTCAGGGCAGCACGGGCAAGGGCCGAGCTTCTTGCCGCGGCTGCCGGCGTGCGGGTCGTGCGGGTGCTCACCATCCAGGAGACTGGTGCCGCGCCCGAACTGCGGCCGATGATGCGCGCCATGGCAATGGCACCGCAGGCCGAAGCCGCCCCCCCGGTCGAGGCCGGGGAGACCGAGCTTCGTGCCGGCGTGACCGTCACCTTCGAGATTGCCCCGGCGCCCTGACCGGGCGCTCAGCCCCTCACCGTCTTCGACAACTGGCCGACGAAGGTCTCGAAATCCTTGGCTTCGCGGAAATCCCGGTAGACACTGGCGAACCGCACATAGGCGACCGGGTCGAGCTGCTCGAGCCCCTGCATGACGAGCGCGCCGATCTGGCCGGCCTCGACCTCGGTCTCGCCAAGCGCCTCGAGCTGGCGCTGCACCGAGGAGACGAAGCGCTCGATCCGGTCGGGGTCGATGTCGCGCTTGCGGCAGGCAATGAGAATCGACTGGGCGAGCTTCTCGCGGTCGAACGGCTCCTTCTTGCCCGACTTCTTGAGCACCACCAGCTCGCGCAGCTGGACCCGCTCGAAGGTGGTGAAGCGCGCGCCGCAATTGTGGCACTGGCGGCGGCGGCGGATCGCGGTGCCATCCTCGGTCGGACGGCTGTCCTTCACCTGGGTGTCTTCCGAGTGGCAGAAGGGGCAGCGCATCAGCCCTTCCGGGTCAGCGTCCTGAGATAGCCGAGCCCGCCGCCGACGATCGCGCCCATGATCGGCCCGACGAAGGGGATGATGACCCCGAGAGCAGCACCTGCGCCAGCGCCCACCGCCACATTGCGGCCGAGCGGCGTCTTCAGGACCGCCCGCGCCGTCTCGGCCGCCTCGCGGCCCCGGTCGCTCTCCAGCGCCTTGCGGCCAGCCTCCTGCGCCCGTTCGAGCGCCCGTTCGGCGGTGTCGAACGCCTTGTCGGCAGCCTCCGCCACCTTCTGCCCGGTCTCGGTCTCGAGCAGCCTGCGGCCGCGCGCGACCGCCTCCTCGGCGAGATCCTCGACCCGTTCCGCAATCGGTTCGGGCGCGGCCTGCTCAGGCTTTGGCGTGCGCGGCCTGCGCGCGGTCCGCGGCTTCGCTGGCGCGTCCGCCGCTGGTTCTGCCGGCGGCTTGCGCCGGGCGCGGGGTTTCGGGGTCGGCGCGTCCTCGGTCATGATCCTCCTCCCGGTGACGCTCTCAGGCATAGATGGGGAAGCGGGCGGTGAGCGCCTTCACCCGCGCGCGCACCTCGTTCTCGACGGCGCGGTTGCCGTCATGGCCATTGGCTCTGAGGCCGTCGAGCACGTCCGCGATCATTTCGCCCACGGCCTGGAACTCGGCCTGGCCGAAGCCGCGCGTGGTGCCGGCCGGCGAGCCGACCCGGATCCCGCTGGTCCTGGTGGGGGGCAGCGGATCGTTGGGCACGCCGTTCTTGTTGCAGGTGATTCCCGCCCGCTCGAGTGCCTCGTCGGCATCGGCCCCGGTCAGCCCCTTGGGGCGGAGGTCGACCAGGGCGAGGTGGGTGTCGGTTCCACCGGCGACGAGCGCGCAGCCGCGCTGCTCCAGCGTTGCGGCGAGCGTCTTGGCGTTGGCGATGACTGCCGAGGCATAGTCGCGGAAGGCGGGCCGGAGCGCTTCGCCGAAGGCAACCGCCTTGGCGGCGATGACATGCACCAGTGGCCCGCCCTGGAGCCCCGGAAAGACGGCAGCGTTGAGCTTCTTGGCGAGCTCGGGGTCGTTGGCGAGGATCATGCCGCCGCGCGGGCCCCGGAGCGTCTTGTGGGTCGTCGTTGTCACCACATGGGCGTGCGGGAAGGGCGAGGGGTGGACGCCGGCGGCTACCAGCCCGGCGAAATGGGCCATGTCGACCAACAGGAAGGCGCCCACCCTGTCGGCGATCGCACGCATGGCAGCAAAGTCGATGATGCGCGGATAGGCCGAGCCGCCGGCGATGATGAGCCGTGGCTTCTCGGCCAGCGCCAGCGCCTCGACCGCGTCATAGTCGATCCGGTGGGTTTCGGGGTGCACGCCATAGTGGACGGCGCGGAACCATTTGCCCGACTGCGCTGCCCTGGCGCCATGGGTGAGATGGCCGCCGGCGTCGAGCGAGAGGCCCATGATGGTGTCGCCGGGCTTGAGAAGGGCAAGGAACACCGCGCCATTGGCCTGCGCGCCCGAATGCGGCTGGACATTGGCGAAGGCGCAGCCGAACAGCGCCTTCGCCCGCTCGATGGCCAGGCTTTCGACGACATCGGCGTGGGCGCAGCCCTGGTAGTAGCGCTTGCCCGGATAGCCCTCGGCATATTTGTTGGTGAAGACCGAACCCTGGGCCTCGAGCACGGCGCGGCTGACGATATTCTCCGAGGCGATGAGCTCGATCTGGTCCTGCTGGCGGGCCAGTTCGCCCCTGACCGCCGCAGCAACGGCCGGGTCGGCCTCGGCGAGCGAATCGGTGAAGAAACCATCGGTGACGGGAAGGGGCCTTGTGCTCATGCGGGATCCAGTTTCATGACGCGGGCGGCGTGGCGGCCACCGGCGAAGGGGGTGGAAAGGAAGGCGGCGAGCGCGTCGCGCGCGGTCTCGAGGCCCATCAGGCGGGCGCCGAAGGCGATCATGTTGGCGTCATTGTGGGCGCGGGCAAGCCGGGCCGAGAGATGGTCGTGGACGAGAGCGCAACGCGCCCCGGGCACGCGGTTGGCCGCGATCGAGATGCCGATGCCCGAGCCGCAGACCACGATGCCCATCTCGGCGCGGCCGGCCGCCACGGCCTCGGCGCAGGCCCGGCCATAGTCCGGGTAGTCGACCGCCGTCTCGGCGTCCGCTGCGCCCAGATCCTCGACCTCATGCCCGCCCGCCCTCAGGTCGCTGGCGAGCAGGGCCTTCAGCGAAAATCCGGCGTGATCCGAGGCGACGGCAATGCGCAAGGCAACCTCAAGCGCTGGTGGACGGATGCGCCCTATGCACCAACTTGTGGCCATGGCCAAGCCGGACGGATGGTGGCATCCCAGCCGTCATGCAGGTCGCAGCGAATGCGCAGTTCCGGGCCGAACCCGTGCCCCAGCCCTGGCAGGCGATCGCGGCCTGGCTCGCGGACCACGGCCATGTGCTCGATCTCGCCGAGACGCCGCGCCAGTTCACCGGCGGCCTCGCCAATCTCAACTATCTTGTCCGGCTCGATGGCGCGCCCGCAGTCTTCCGCCGCCCGCCGCCCGGGCCGCTTGCCCATGGTGCGTCCGACATGGCGCGCGAGGCGAGGGTGCTCACTGCGCTCGCCGACGCCTTTCCGCTCGCCCCGCGCTGCCTTGCCTTCTGCGCCGACCCGGACGTGATCGGCGTGCCATTCCAGCTTCTGGCGTGGCGCCCCGGGGTCGCGGTTGCAGGCGCGCTGCCGTCCGGGTTCGCGTCCGACGCCCATTGCTGGATGCTGCCTGCGCTCGCCGGCGCGCTCGCCGCGCTGCACCGGCTCTCCCCTGCTGCAATCGGCCTTGCCGACCTCGGCCGGCCCGAGGGTTTTGCCGCGCGCCAGCTCGCCGGCTGGCGCCGCCGGGCAGAGGCCGCCTTCGGTGCTGCAGCGCCGCCGGCGCTGCTGCCACTGCTCGACCGGCTCGCGGCAAACCTGCCGCCGGACGTGCCGGCGCGGATCCTCCACATGGATGCCAAGTTCGACAACCTGCTGCTCGACCCCGACGCCCGCGCCGCCACTGCCCTGATCGACTGGGACATGGCGACGCAGGGTCCGCCGGCCTTCGATCTGGCCGTCCTGCTGTCCTACTGGATCGAGCCTGCCGATCCGCCCGCGACCCATGCCCTGGCCGCCGTGCCATCGCTCACGGCGGGCTGGCCCGGCCGGGCTGCAGTCGTCGCCGCCTA
>CALLWN010000065.1 GCA_938016505.1 uncultured Sphingomonadaceae bacterium | reverse complement strand
GGGCGCTTCGGCCGCGATGGTCAGCTGGTGGCGATATAGTCCTTGAGGGCGAGCGCTTCCCGCTCGATCTCCTCGATCCGGCGCTTCACGAGATCGCCGATCGAGACGATCCCGACGAGACGGCCATCCTCGACCACGGGCAGGTGGCGGATCCGCCGCCCGGTCATGAGCTCCATTGCCGACGTGACCGAATCGTGCGGGCCGATTGTCACAACAGGCGATGTCATCGCGTCGCGCGCCGATCGGTTGAGCGCATGAGCCCCTTCAGCGGCGAGGACGCGCACGACGTCGCGCTCGGAGACGAGACCGACGATTTCGTCGCGCTCGAGCACGAGGAGCGCGCCGATTCGCCGGACCACCAGCTCCGCCACGACATCGGCAAGCGAAGCATCGGCCGCGATGGCGGCAACCTCATGGCCCTTGTCGCGCAGGATCGCTGCGATTTCCATGCCAACCTCCCCTCCTCACTCCCCTCGTCATCGCGTGGTCGGCCTCCCAACCGCCACGCAACCTCGGCCTTGAGTGTTGCGCAAGTTGCAGCGAATGGGAAGGCGTGACGCGCGCCCGACCCGACCCCGACCCGAAGCGCGCGGCGCGCCGGCTGCGGCTGACGGCGGCGCTGTTCGGCGTGGTGGTGGCAGCACTTGCCCTGCTCTGGCTCGCACTGACCGGCACGCCGATGACCCTCCATCTCGTCATCGCGGTGGGCAGCGCAATCCTGCTCGCCTTCGCGCTCGCCGGAGTCCTGATGAGCCTGCTGTTCCTCTCCAGCCGGACCGGCGCCGACGCCGAGGCCGACCAGCCGTTCAGGGAATGAGCCAGCGGCCCTGCCAGCCGGCCTCGCTGCGGTCGAAGCAGCCGCGGCGGTGGCCGGTGACGGCGAGGAAGAGGAACTCGAGCCGGACCGACTCGACGAGCAGGATGGCGAAGTGCGGACGGCCGGCCTCGCTTTCGGCAGGCGTCGGCTCGCGCGACTCGAGCTCGGGCGGAAGACCCGAGGTGGGCGCCGGCGCAGTGCTGCCGGGCGGGTGGGGTGCGGTGTAGCAGCGTCGGCTGAAGGGGCGTGTGGCGGCCCAGGCCAGGTCGGCGGCGGGAGTCGCGGTCTCGACCCGGGCGGGGCCCTCGACCCGGAGCTGGAGCTTGGCGCCGGGGTCGTAGAACAGGAGCGCGGCGCGCGGGGTGGCGGCGAGGTCTGCAGCCTTGGCGGCCCGTGCGTCGGTGTGGAGCCGGAACAGGCCGGAGCTGCGGTCGACGGCGCGAAGCACCATGATGCGGGCCCGCGGCGCGCCATCGGGCGCGGTGGTGGCAACCGCGGGCGTATGCCAGGGCGAGCGGCGGTCGCGCACGGCGCGGCCGAGCCTGGACCAGAGCGCCGTCTCGGCCTGGGCGAGATCGTCGAGCGGGAAGAGCGGCGCGGGCGGCGCTGACATCAGCCTTCGGCCGGAGCGGGCTCCGTGCGGCGCGGCCGGCCGCGGCGACGTGCCGGGCGCGGGGCGTCGGGGTCTGGGGGCGATGCGCTGGCGTCTGCAGCGGGCGGGCCGCCGAAGGCGATGAGCGCAGCCTCGCCATCGGACAGGGCCGGAGTCGCGGGCGGAGCCGGAGTCGCGGGCGGAGCCGGATTCGCGGGCGGGGCGGCGGCTCCAGCATGCACGTCGTCGCGCTGGGGCCGGTCGTCGCGCTGGGGCCGGTCGAAGCGGTTGCGATCGCGCCGGTCGAGGCGGGGTACGGGGGGCTCGGCCCGTTCCTCCTGCCCGGCCTCGCTGCCCTCGGCCTGGGGCTGGTCGCTGCCGTCCTCATCGTCGAGGGCGTCGTCGAGCGGGTCGAAGATGCCGCGGCGGGCGCGCATCTCTTCCTGGCGGATCCGGCTGTCGTTCAGGACGCGGAAATAATGGTCGGCGTGCTGGAGATAATATTCGGCGGCGACGCGGTCGCCGGCCTGGTGGGCGTCTCGCGCGAGCACCTTGTATTTCTCGAGGAGCTGATGGGCGTTGCCGCGCACGCGGACCTCGAGCCGGTTGCCGGCCTGGCCGCCGAGGTTCTGGCCCATGGGCCTCGGGGCATTGCCGCCCCCGCTTCCGCTGCGGCGCCTGCGCCCGTTCTGCCTGTTGTTCATGATCGAACCCGTGCACCTTCGTTCGAGAGTGCCGCAGCCCCTGCGGCGATCGCGCCCGCGCCGGGCCCGTGGCACCCGCGCGAGGCCTTGTCAGACCAATGCCAGACGTTGCACGCCCGCCGGACGGGCACAGCAGGTTTCCAGCGATCCCCGAGTCGCGCCCCCTTGCGTTGACCCGCGCTCCGGTGGGTGTCCGGAACTGGCTGCGGGAGCGACTGTCTCGGCCTCATGTCTACCGGTTCGACGCGGGCTTGCCAAGCCCCAAGCGTGTCCGCTGCGGTTGCAGGACGAGCGCCCTGGCGCGGCCGGCGAGATCGTGGCGGACCTGTGCGGAAAGGCCGGCGGCGGCGGCGAGCGCGGTTGCAGCCTCGACCTGGGTGGGGTCGAGCTCGACGACGGCGACAGCTGCGGGGGCGAGCAGGCGGGGAAGCTCGGGCAGGATGCGGCGGATGTCTTCAAGCCCGTCGGCACCGGCGAACAGCGCCGAGGCCGGCTCGTGGCCCGCGACATCTGGGGGCAGCGGCGTGCCCTCGGCGACATAGGGCGGGTTGGCAAGGACGAGATCGAAGGGGCCGCAGAGGCCTTGCGCCCAGTCGCCCTGGCGGAAGCTGGCCCGGGGCGCGAAGCCGAGCCGCTCGGCGTTGGCGGCTGCGACCTCGAGGGCCGCAGCCGAGCAGTCGATGCCGAGGCCCCGCGCATCTGGCCAGAGCGAGAGGGCAGCGAGGAGGAGCGCGCCCGACCCGGTGCCGAGATCGAGGATGCGCGCGGGCGGCACCCCGGCCAGCATGTTGCAGGCGGCCTCGATCAGGGTTTCGCTGTCGGGGCGGGGGATGAGGGTGGCGGGGGTGACGAGGAGGGGAAGCGACCAGAATTCGCGCGTGCCAGTGATATAGGCGACGGGCTCGTGGGCGCGGCGGCGGGCCAGCAGCTCGGCGAAGCGGGCCTGTGCCCCGGCCGGGACCGGGGCCTGGTCGAGGAGCATGGCCAGCCGCTCCTCGCCAAGCGCGTGGGCAAGCAGAAGCTCGGCATCGAGGCGGGGGGTGTCGCCGGGGAGCGTGGCGGCCGCAGCGCGGAGGAGGGCGCGGCGGTCGGCACCGGCGGCACCGCTCGCCGGGCGCGCAGTCACTGGTCGAGGGCGGCGAGGCGGGCGGCCTCGTCCTCGGCGATGAGGGCGGAGACGAGTTCATCGAGCGCGCTGCCCTCGAGGATCTCGGGGAGGCGGTGGAGGGTCAGGTTGATGCGGTGGTCGGTCACGCGCCCTTGCGGGAAATTGTAGGTGCGGATGCGTTCCGAGCGGTCGCCCGAGCCGACCATGGAGCGGCGGTCGGCGGCGCGCGCGCTGGCCTGGCGCTCGCGTTCCAGCTCGAACAGCCGGGCGCGCAGCACCTTCATGGCCTTGGCCCTGTTCTTGTGCTGGGACTTCTCGTCCTGCTGGGAGACGACGAGGCCGGTGGGCAGGTGGGTGATGCGGAC
>CALLWN010000064.1 GCA_938016505.1 uncultured Sphingomonadaceae bacterium | reverse complement strand
ATCAGCAGCCGGTCGAGCGTCGCCGCGGCATTGAGCCAGCGCCGCCTTTCCTCGAAGTCGCCGAGCGTCACCAGCATCTGCGCGGCCCTCAGGCCATGGCTGCCGAGCCGCTCGGCCCACAGCGCTGCCAGCTGGATCTGGCCAACGGCCGCCGCTGCCTGGGCATCCTCGAGGCTCGCCCGGCCGCCGGCCTTGAGCCCGAGCTGGCGCGCGCCGAGCGCGATCGCACCCGACGAGACGAGAATGACCTGCTGCCCTGCACCGACCAGCCCGGCGACATCGTCGGCAAGCGTCCGCAGCCAGGCCTCGCGCGGGCAGCCTTCGGGTGCCACCAGCAGCGCCGATCCCACCTTCACGACCAGCCGGCGGGCGCGGCGGAACGGCCCGAGCCGCGCGGCCGCGGTCAGACCGGAGACCATGGCGCCTCCAGAGGCTCGGGCAGGCGCGCCGGCAGGCCGGTCACCTCGAGCGCGCGGTCGAGCAGGGCCACAAGCCCTTCGCCGGTCGCCGAGGAAATGGCGATCGGCGCCTCGCCTGCCACGCGGGCGAGGTTGCGCCGCGCCTGCGCCAGCCGCCGCGCATCGGCGGCGTCGCACTTCGACAGCACGACGATCTCCGGCTTCTCCGCAAGCCCCGCGCCATAGGCCTCGAGCTCGGTCCTCACCGTCCGGTAGTCCGCGGTCGGGTGGCTGCTGGTCGCATCGACAAGGTGCAGCAGCGCCCGGCAGCGCTCGATGTGCCCGAGGAAGCGGTCGCCGATTCCTGCCCCTTCGGCAGCGCCGGCGATCAGCCCGGGGATGTCGGCCACCACCAGTTCGCGGCCGCGATGCGACGCCACGCCGAGCTGCGGCTTCAGCGTCGTGAAGGCATAGGCCCCCACCTTCGCCTGCGCCCGGGTGATCGCATTGAGCAGGCTCGACTTCCCCGCATTGGGCAGGCCGACGAGCCCGACATCGGCAAGCAGCTTCAGCCGCAGCCACACCGCCATCTCCTGCCCCGGAAAGCCCTTCTGGAACTGGCGCGGCGCGCGGTTGGTCGAGGACTTGAAATGGGCGTTGCCCTTGCCGCCATCGCCGCCGCGCAGCAGCACCACCCGCTGGCCCGCCTCGACCAGATCGGCCAGCAGCGTGCGGTCGTCGTCGTCGGCAAGGATCTGCGTCCCGACCGGCACCGGGATCACGAGGTCCGCGCCGGCAGCGCCGGTCCGGTTGGCGCCCATGCCGTGCGTGCCCCGCGCAGCGCGGAAGTGCTGCTGGTAGCGGAAATCGATCAGGGTGTTGAGACCCGGCACCGCGGCGAAGACGATGTCGCCACCCCGCCCGCCGTCACCGCCGTCGGGCCCGCCGAACTCGATGAACTTCTCGCGCCGGAACGAGACGCAGCCATCCCCGCCCCAGCCGGACCGCAGGTGGATCTTGGCCTGGTCGATGAACATCATGGCGCACGCTGCCCGCAAACGGAAAAGGCCGGGCGGGCGCCCGGCCTTCCGCGCGCCACGCCTCGCGGCGGACTATTCGGCGGCAACCGCCTCGGCTGCAACCACCGACACATATTTCCGGCCAAGCTTGCCATCGTGGAACCGCACTGCGCCGTCGGCCGTTGCGAACAGCGTGTGGTCACGCCCGATCCCGACATTGCTCCCCGGGTAGAAGCGGGTCCCGCGCTGGCGGACAATGATGTTTCCCGCCACCACGGCTTCGCCGCCGAACTTCTTGACCCCCAGCCGCTTGCCGGCCGAGTCCCGCCCGTTGCGCGACGAGCCGCCTGCCTTCTTGTGTGCCATGATCCAGTCTCCTCGACGCCTGGCTGCCGATCAGGCGATCGAGACGATGCGCAGCACCGTCTGCAGCTGGCGATGCCCGTTCTTGCGGCGGTAGTTGTGACGCCGCCGCTTCTTGAAGATGATGACCTTCTCGCCCTTGTTCTGGGCGACGATCTCGGCGGTCGCCTTCACGCCTTCGGCGGCCTTCAGTGCCCCGTTCTCGGCCACCAGCAGAACGTCGAGCGACACGGTGTCGCCAGCCTCGCCGGGGAGCCGTTCCACCGTGATGCGATCCTCGGGCGCAACCCGATACTGTTTTCCGCCCGTGCGAACCACCGCGAACATCATCATCCTCGACAACCGGGGGCCATTCCGCACGCTGTCGGCGCACGTCATCGCCCGAAAGGAAAAGGGCGCGCAGGGCACCGGCCCGCGCGGGAGCGGCCGGGATACGCCAGCGCTCGCGCCCTTGTCAACCGCGCCAGGCGCCGGCAGGACATGCCGCGAAACCACAAGGGAGAGAGGAATTGCGCAGGCTTCTCTTGGCAGCTTTCGCCGCGCTGGCGGCCACATCCGCACTGGCCGAAACCGTTGCCATCCGCACCACAAGGCTCCTTGCCGACCCGCGCAGCGGCAGCCCGGTGCCCGCCACCCTCCTTGTCGAGGGCCAGCGCATCGCCGCGATCCTCGGCCCCGAAGCGCCGTTCCCGGCAGGTGCGAAGCTCGTCGATCTCGGCGATGCAACCGTCGTGCCGGGTCTCATCGACTCCCATGTCCACATCACCGGCGACCCCGGCCGCGGCCCGCTCTACGCGGTCACCGTGCCGCCCGAGCGCCATGTCGCCATCGGCGCCAGGAACGCCCTCGCGACCGCCCGCGCCGGCTTCACCACCGTGCGCGATCTCGGCTCGGCCCCGCTCACAGCGATCGCGCTCAGGGACTCGATCCGCGATGGCGACCTGCCCGGCCCCCGCATCCTCGCTTCCGGCCCCGCGCTCACCATCATCGGCGGCCACGGCGATGTCTCCGGCTTCCGCCCAGAAGTCCTCGAGGCGCTGTCGAACGGCAACAGCTGCACTGGCCCCGACCAATGCACCGCGCGGGTCCGCGAAGCAGCCCGCCGCGGGGTCGACACCATCAAGATCACGGCAACCGGCGGCGTGCTCTCGCAGCAGGCGCGCGGCCTCGAGAAGCATTTCACCGACGCCGAGATGAAGGCGATCGTCGAGACCGCCCGCAGCCTCGGCCTCGGCGTCGCAGCCCATGCCCATGGCGACAGCGGCATCGCCGGTGCCGCAGCGGCGGGCGTCACCTCGATCGAGCACGGCACCTTCATGAGCGCAGACACGATCAGGCTGCTGCGCGCGCGCGGCACCTGGTTCGTGCCCACGCTGATGGCAACGCAGGGCCTGCTCGACCGCGTCGGCAAGTCGATCTACACCCCCGTGGTCGAAGTGAAGGCGCGCCAGGCGATCGAGGCCTGGGGCAAGGGGCTTGCGGCTGCAGTCCGTGCCGGGGTTCCCATCGCGTTCGGCACCGACGCCGGCGTGTTCGAACATGGCCGCAATGGCGAGGAGTTCGCGCTCATGGTGGACAAGGGCGGCATGACCCCGCGCGCCGCGCTGGTCTCGGCGACCGTCGGTGCTGCGACCATGCTCGGCATGGAGGCCGAGATCGGAACGCTCGCGCCGGGCAAGTTCGCCGACATCGCCGCCTTCGCCGGCGACCCGCTCACCGACCCGCGCGCGCTGACCAGGCCCGTCTTCGTCATGGCCGCCGGCCGCACAATCCCCATGAACTGAGCCGCCTCGGGCCGCCGGCCGGCCCGATCGCCTCGCTCAGCCGACCCGGCCGAGCGGCGACAGCTCGCGGGCAAGGGCAGCCGCCCGCCCACGGTCACCGTCGCGCAGCGCTGCAAGCACGCGCCGGCCGTTCGCCTGCACCAGCCGCTCATAGGCGTCCTGCGGCCGGTTCCGGTCGGCGCGGGCGAGCAGCGCCTCGGCCTTCTCGGCATTGCGGGCGTCGAGTGCGAGCAGGGTGAAGGCGTAGAAAACCGGGTAGAGCACCGACTGGCCGTCGAGCGCGATCGCCCGGTCGAAGTGGCGGATGCTCTCCTCCTTCCGCGCACCCACCGCCGTGCGGGCGAGGAGGGCGCCGACGGTCGCGACCGTCTCGCCGTGCCAGCCGCCGAGGATGGCGTGGGCGAGCGCATTGTCGGGCTCGCGCGCCAGAACCGTCTCGACATCGCGGCGCGATGCCCTTGCATTCCCCGCCGAGCCCTTGAGCTTGCCGAGATAGCCGGTAACGATCGCCCGTTCGAGCAGCGCCCGGCTGCTGCCGGGCGCAAGGCGGACTGCTGCATCAGCGTCGGCGACTGCCGCATCGAGCAGGCGGCGGGCTTCGGCCCTGTCGCGCGTCTGGTAGGTCGCGATGACAGACGTGGCGCGCGAGGCCGCGATCCGGTCCTCTGCGGTTGCGCCCTCGCGGCCCAGCCTCAC
>CALLWN010000063.1 GCA_938016505.1 uncultured Sphingomonadaceae bacterium | reverse complement strand
CCCGGCGGCGGCCCGGATGGCGCAGCCGGCCTGCCCCACCCTCTCCGACGCCCACCTTCCCGTCGACCCGGCGGCCTCGACCGGCGCGCCCCGGGCCGTCGCCGCCGCAGCATCCGGCGCCGGCGCCCCCATCCCTCCCGGCGTCCCGGCCGCAGTGCGCCTCCACCCCGCGGCGGCCGTCAGCTTCGCCGTCGCGCCCGGCGAGGTCTGCACGCCGGCAGATCCCCACGCCGGCATCGTCGAGGTCGAGCTGCCCGAGGCCGGCACCCGGCGCGTCCCGGCGCCAACTGGCCTCCGGATCGATGTCGTCGGCCCCGTCCGGGGCGGTCCGGTCGACCGCGTCCGGCGCGCTTGCGCCCGGCATCAGCGTCGGGAAGATGAGCGCGTTCCCGCTCGCCGCCGGGCGGCACACCCGCCGGCTCTCCGGCAACCCCGGCCGCGAAATCCCGGTCATGGTCAGCGGCAAGCCCTGAAGGCGCGCTCGGCGCGCCCGGGCGTTCCACCGGGTGGGGCGTGAAGGCCGGGGCGTGACGGGGGCGTGACAGGGGTGTGACTCGAAGGGGTGAACGGGGCGTGACGGGGGCCGTCACGCGGGGAGCGTGGCGGGAGCGCGTGAAGGAGGGGGCGTGAAGCGGGCCAGCGTCAGCCCTGCAGCTTCGCGATCACCGCGTCGAGCTGGTCCAGCGTCTGGTAGCGGATGACGAGCTCGCCAAACCCGGCGCCCTGGCGGATGCTGACCGCAAGCCCGAGCGCCTCGCCAAGGCTCGCTTCCAGCGCCTCGCTGTCCGGGTCGGCGGCCCTTGCCCGCGCCTGCGCTGCCCGGGCCCGGCGCCCGGCTGCGGCCAGCCAGGCCTCGGCCTGCCGCACCGAAAAGCCCTTCGCCGCCGCCTCGCGCACGAACAGGTCAGGGTCCGGTGCGGAAAGGGCAAGCTTGGCGATCCCCATCGAGATCGCGCCGCTCCTGACCGCGGCCTGGGCATTGCGGGGAAGATCGAGCAGCCGCAGGATGTTGGCGACATGGCTCCGGGCCTTGCCGGTCAGCCTTGCAATCGTCTCCTGGGTGTGGCCGAACTCGGCGGCCAGCCGGTTGTAGGCCTCCGCCTCCTCGAGCGGGTTCAGGTCGGCCCGCTGGACATTCTCGATGATCGCCGCCTCGAAGGTCGCAGCGTCGTCGAACGTGCGGACGATCGCGGGCACCTCGTGCAGCCCGGCGCGCTGTGCGGCGCGCCAGCGCCGCTCGCCGGCCACGATCTCGTAGCGCCCGGCAGCGCCAGGGCGCAGCAGCAGCGGCTGGAGGATCCCCCGCTCGCGAATCGACTGCGCCAGCTCCTCGAGCCGCTCCTCGTCGAAATCCTGCCGGGGCTGGCGCGGGTTGGGGTCGATGAGATCGACCGCGACGGTCCCGGTCGCGGTCGAGAGCGGGGCCGCCGTCCCCATCTCGTCGAGAAGCGCGGCAAGCCCCTTGCCCAGTCGTCCAGCCGGTTTTGCCATCCCCTCTCCCCTCTCCGTTTTCGTTCCCGCGGGCCAGCCCTTCAGGCCGCCTTCGCGAATTCGCGGGCGAGCGCCATGTAGGCCTCCGAGCCCGGGCACCTGAGATCGTACAGCAGCGCCGGGAGCCCATGGCTCGGCGCTTCCGAGAGCCGGACATTTCGCGGAATGATCGTGCTGAAAACCCGCGCTCCAAGCGCGGCTTTCACATCCTGCGCGACCTGTTCTGAAAGATTATTGCGCCTATCGTACATGGTCAGCACCACCCCGGCGAGGTCGAGGCGGGGGTTCGACCGCGCCTTCACCTGCTCCACCGTCTTCAGCAGCTGTGACAGCCCCTCGAGCGCAAAGAACTCGGCCTGGAGCGGGATCAGCACCCGGTCCGCGGCAACCAGCCCGTTCAGCGTGAGAAGCCCGAGCGAGGGCGGGCAGTCGATGAACACCCAGTCGAAGCCATGAAGCCCGGCGAGCGCGGTCCGCAGCCGGCCGGTCGCATTGGCTTCGCCCACCAGCTCGACCTCGGCCCCGGCCAGCTCCTGGGTCGCCGGGATGAGCGAGAGCCCCGGCACCATGGTCGGCCGGGCCGCACTGCCCGCGAGCCCCGGGTCGGTCAGCAGGTCATAGGCCGAAGGGCTGCGGTCGCTGCGCGCCAGCCCGAAGCCGGTCGAGGCATTGCCCTGCGGGTCGAAGTCGACCAGCAGCACCCGCGCCCCCGTCGCCGCGAGCGCGGTGGCGAGGTTGACTGCGGTCGTGGTCTTGCCGACTCCGCCCTTCTGGTTCGCGACCGCGATCGTCCGCATCAGCCCCTCGTCCGCCGGAGGTTGGTGACCAGGAGGATTCGCGCCTCCGGGTCGGTCCGGCTTTCTGCCACCTCGAGCTCGAACCGGAAAGCCTGCCGGGCCTGTTCCACTTCGAGCATCCAGGTTCGGCCCTTGGGGAAGATCCAGCGCGTGGCGGCGCCGCCGTGCCGCAGCGACCAGTCGAACAGGGTGGCAAGTGGCGCGGTGGCTCGCGCTGTCACCACGTCGGCCTTCATGGGTGGCAGCGCCTCGACCCGGGCATTGACCACTTCGACATTGTCAAGCCTCAGATCTTCCACGACTTTCCGGAGAAAGTCGCATTTCTTGCGGATCGATTCGACCAGCCGGAACTCGCCCCGCTCCATCACGGCCAGGACCAGCCCGGGAAAGCCTGCGCCAGCCCCGAAGTCGAGCCAGCGCCTGCCAGCCTCGACATGGAAGGCGAGCTGCGCCGAATCCAGGAAATGCCGCTCCCAGACCTCGGCGAGGGTCGAGGGGGCGACGAGGTTCATCCGACCCTGCCATTCCCGCAGCAGCGCCTCGTAGCGGATCAGGCGGTCGATTGTTCCACGTGGAACATTGGTGATCGCCTGGAATTCGTCGGGGGTCACGCCGCCTTGCCGAGCGGCCGCCTCAGGGTCGCCACAAGCGCCGCCAGAGCAGCTGGCGTAACCCCGCGGACCCGCCCGGCCTGCCCCAGCGTCTCCGGGGCAGCCGCCGTCAGCCGCTCGACCATCTCGTTGGAAAGACCGGGAACGCCCGCGAACCGGAACCCCGCCGGGATGCGCACGCCCTCGTCTGCAGCGAGCGCCGCCTGCTCGGCCTCGGCCCGGGCGAGATAGACGGCGTAGCGGGCGTCGGTTTCGGCGGTTTCCCGAACCGAGACCGGCACGTCCAGAATTTCGGGTGCCAGCCGGGCAACATGCTCCATCGCCACCCCGGGGAAGCGCAGCCACTCTCGAAGCGCAAGTCTCTGGCCCTGGTCGGAAATTTCCGCGCCGGCAGCGCGCAGCTCGTGGGTGGTCGCGGTTCGATCGAGGATCGCGTCGAGCTTCGCCCGCGCCTCGGCCCGGTGCCGGTGATGCGCCGCCCTCGCGGCGCGGACACAGCCGAGCTTCAGACCAATCGGGGTCAG
>CALLWN010000062.1 GCA_938016505.1 uncultured Sphingomonadaceae bacterium | reverse complement strand
GCGCAGGGCAAGCTCGAACCGCTCGCGCGCACGGCCGGGCCTGCCGGAGGCAAGGTCGATCCAGCCGCCCCAGAACAGGCTGGGCTGGTAGGCCGGCAGCAGCGCCAGCGCCCGGCCGATCCAGCCATCGGCCACATCGAGATCGCCACCGACCATGAGCTCGGCGCCGGCGCAATAGCCAAGCACCTCCACATTGTCCTTGCCATGTCGCAGCGCCTGCGCGCACAGAGGTTCTGCCTGCTGCCGTGCGTCGGCGGATCCGCTGCCCAGCCCCAGCAGGTTGGACAGCCCGATCAGGAAGGCGGCAAGGGAGGCGCAGAAGGGGCAGCCCGGATCCTCGGCCGCCAGTTCCCGGGCGAGACCCAAGGCTTCCGCGACGTCCTCGCCCCGGAAGCTGCGGAAGAGCGCGCTCGCCCGCCACCAGCGCTGGTAGCGATCGGAGCCGATGCCCATGGCGCGCAGGCTGGCCCGCCGTTCCGACGTGTCGATCCCCGACCAGAGCTGGGGGGCAATCTGGTCCACGATGTGCTGCTCGAAGGCGCCGCTGCCGTCGGGCACCTCGGTGAAGACCTGGCCCCACGTCTGCTCGCCGCTGTCGCTGTCGACCACGGTCACCGAGACCCGCAGCCGATCCCCCCGGGTCAGGATGAGCCCCTCGATCGTGTAGCGCACCCCCAGCCGCTCGGCGATCTCGTGCCGCAGCAGGCCCATCTGCACCATCATGGCCGCCGAGGCGCTTCCAGCCACGAACAGCTGCGGGAAACAGGCCAGCCGCATGGCAAGGCCATCGGCCAGGGCGAAGCCGAGGCCGGGTTCGTCGGCAGGGCCGGTTGCGAAGGGGAGAATTGCAACCGACGGCTTGGGCGAGCGAGCGAGACGGGTCGCGCCCAGGATGCTCCGGGCCGGAGGGACCAGGGCGCCGAACGCGAGATCGGTCTCCCGGGCGGGTTCTTGCGCTCTTTGTGCAGCGCGGAAGTCGTCCCGCTGGCCCTCCAGCCAGGCTTCAAACCGCCGGCAGCCGGGCAGGTCGATCCCTTCCAGAAACGCGCCTTCCGCCGCCCCACATCGCTCCAGCATGCCCTGCTCGATCCAGATCCATTCGCGGTCGGCGCCGACCAGCCCGACGGCCCCGCCTGCCTTCAGCGAAAGCCGCAGCCGCGACAGTTCCTTGGCGAGGTTGCTGATCTGCTCGGCACGGCTGCCACGCTCCCAGAGCAGTTCACGCACCAGCTTGCGGCTTCGCCGGCCATCCGGAGACGTGGCCAGGAGCGCCAGAAGCGCCCGCGCCTTCTGGCTGGGGACAGGAATGACCTCACCAGCAGCGGAGGACAGCCGAAAAGCGCCCGCCAGCTTCAGTTCAAACTTGGCCACGACCATCCCCGCGCTCGCTCACCGCACTTGACGATCTTCATTATGGTCCGAAACCAGCAACGCCTTGCTCGAAATCGGTATCAGATATCTTTCAGAAAAGCACGGACCACTCGCCTTGGGCGCAAGCTCAACCGACGCGCAGGGCATCCGGTTTTCCCGGTGGCCAGTGGCGAGAAAATCTGCCAATGATGCCGGACTGTCGCGGCACGGAGGGGCAGATGCCGACTGTTTCGCTCGAAGATTTCGTGCCGTGGGTGAACTATCACCTTTCCGTCGGCGAGCTGAAAGGCAGCGACCTTGAACCACAGCTGCAGGTCGAGCGGCTCGGACGCCTGTTCGCAGCCGATCTCGAGGGCCTTGGTGTCGAACGATTTGCCGCGACAGCAGCAATTCTCTCGGCGCATCTCGAAAAGATCCGCACTCTTCTCGACTACAAGGCGGCACTCGGCCAGCTTGGCGCGCCGCCCAAGCCGTTTCCGCTCGCACTCACCGGCCGCGGCTGGAGCTTCTCCGACATCATCGGCGCCAGGGCCGGCGAGCCGTGCCCGGCCATGCTGGTGCTTGATGGCCTGTCGTCTGTCCTGATCCTCGGGCAGAATGAAAAATCGTCAGCGTTTGAAAAAACCGACATCGCCCTTGTCGGCGGCGGCACCCGGCTGCGCGAGCTGGCCGAGATCGCAGCCCGCCAAGGTCTTTCCATCCTCAACAGCGGCACGCATCTCGGCACCACCGTCGCCGGCGCGATCGGCACGGCAAGCCACGGGGCACGCCTGGGGCGCGGCGGGCTGCAGAACATGGTCCACGGCCTGCATCTGGTGACGGGCATCGGCGAGCATGTCTGGCTGGAGCGCGCGAGCCGGCCGGTTCTTGCCGCTGCGGCCATCGGGAAGCTCGGCTGGCAGGGCGCCGGTATTCGCCACGTCCAAGACGACCGGATGTTCGAGGACGCCCTCGTCCACCTGGGGTGCATGGGCATCGTCAATGCCGTCGCCGTCGAACTGGCGCCGGCGGAGACGTTCGAGGAGGTCCGCCTCGACCGCGGCATCAACGCGCAATGGCTCGCGGTCCTCGCCGCCGACGACTGGGCATCCATCGGCAAGAGCCTTGGCAGGAAGGTGGCGCCCGTCTTCTACGAGCTTACGATCGATCCCCACGCATGGGATGGCTCCTCGGCGGCGCACCTCGCCTTCTTCCCGGCAGCCGGCCGACCCCATTTGCCGCCCGCCGCTTCGCAGCCCGCGGGCCTGCGCACATTCGCCGATGCCGCGAGCGATCTGGCAAGCCAGGCGCTGCTTTCAAGGCCGACCGCAGCCCACAAGAAATCCTGGGGTGAAACCCTTGCCCTTCTCGATCGGCCGGTTCCGATGAACACCTTCTTTCCCTTCGGAAATGTTACCGAAAGGTCCGCCTACGAATATTATCGCAAAAGGGGCTTTTTCTCCGCCGCTGGCACGTCACGCCTTGGCCAGTGGAAAGATCTGCACGGAGACGAGATTACCGGCGGCTACCCGGGCGCGCTGTGGAACGCCTCCTACGCGATCCGGCAGAGCGATCTGCCGCGCGCGATCCCGG
>CALLWN010000061.1 GCA_938016505.1 uncultured Sphingomonadaceae bacterium | reverse complement strand
GTGGGTATCATTGCGCTCCGCACGGCAAGGAAGGCGTCGGCATGAGCCGGATGATCGGGTTCCGCGAGTCGCCCAACCATGACGCGCGCCGGGCGCCGGTGCGGTTTCTGGTGCTGCACTACACCGGAATGCCAGGAGCGGCGGAAGCGATCGACTGGCTGTGCAACCCCGAATCGGGCGTCTCGGCGCACTGGTTGGTCGACGAGGACGGAGCGCTCACCCAGATGGTCGCAGAGGACCGTCGCGCCTGGCATGCCGGGCGGGGGAGCTTCCGCGGCGTGACCGACATGAACAGCGCCTCCGTCGGGGTCGAAATCCACAATCCCGGCCACCAGTGGGGCTACCGCCGGTTTCCGCGCCGGCAGATGGAGGCAGTGGTCTGGCTGACCGGCGAAATCGTCGCGCGCCACGGTATCGACCGGGCCGACGTGATCGGCCACTCCGACCATGCGCCGACCCGCAAGGAGGACCCGGGCGAACTGTTCGACTGGGGCCTGCTCGCCGCCCATGGCCTCGCGCTCGCGAGACCCCACCGGCTGATGGCCGACCCGGGCTGGGACGACGCCGGGTTCGCAGCCGCGCTTGCTGCCTTCGGCTATGACGTGACCGACCTTGCTGCCGCCACCCGCGCGTTCCAGCGGCGATTCCGTCAGGACCGGGTGGACGGGATGATCGACACGGAGACCCGCGCCATCCTTGCAACCCTCGCCGCCGAGGAGGCGGCGCGCCTCAGAGCCTGAACCCGGGTGGCAGCGGCAGCCCGGCCGTCATTTCGCGCATCATCGCCTGCGCAGCCTGGTCGGCCTTGGCGCGGGCATCGTTGAATGCGGCCACAACCAGGTCTTCCGTCATCTCCTTGCTGTCGGGCGAGAGCAGCGACGGGTCGATCTCGAGCCGCACGATCCGGCCCTTGGCGCTGGCCACGACCTTCACCAGCCCACCGCCGGAGACACCCTCGACCTCGACCCGGTCGAGTGCGCTCTGCGCCTTCTCGAGTTCGGCCTGCACATTGCCGGCCATCTTCAGGATTTCCTCGATGCTCGTCATGCTGCTTCCTCCGTGCTGTCGGGTCTGACGCCGATGAATTCGCTTTCCGGGAAATTCTCGAGCAGGAACCGAACCGCCGGGTCGGCAAGCGCCCGCGCGCGGGCGGCCTCGGCCTGCGCCCGCTCCTCGTCGAACAGGCTCAACCCGCCGGCGTCGCCGGTGTCGAGCCGAACCTCCCAGCCGGTACCGGTCCAGCGAGCCAGACGGTCCGCGATCCCCCGGGCGAAACCCGGCGGAAGCTCGGTGAGCGCGCGCAGCCCGAGGATGGTGCCATTGTCCCCGGTCTCGAACGCCGTGCAGGCCACCTTGTCATTGAGCTGGCGGGCGAGCAGCGGCTCGCCCTGCTCTGCGAACAGGCGAACCACGGCGCGAAAGTCTCTCGGCTGGCTGGGGCGCAGCGCAGGACCGGCGGGGGCCTCCGGGCTTGGGTTCCGGCCCTCGGGCGCTCCTCCCGCTGGCGCTCCTCCCGCTGGCGCTGCTGCCGCTGGCACTGCTGCCGCTGGCGCTGCTGCCGCTGGCGCTGCTGCCAGAAGCGCCACCAGCTCTTCCGGACCGGGCATCCCCGCGGCATGCACGGCGCGCAGCACGGCCATTGCCGCAGCATCGGCCGGATCAGGCGCAATGGCAATTTCCTGGTAACCTTTCAGCAGCAGCTGCCACAGGCGGTGCAGGGCCGGAAAGCCGAGCCGATCAAGGATCGGCTGCAGGGTCGCCCGGTCGGCCTCGGCGATCTGGGGGTCGAGCTGGCCGGCGCTCTTCGCCCGGGTCAGCTGGTGGACGAGCTCGAGGAGTGCGCGCACGAGGGCGAGTGGCTCGACACCGGCCTCATGGGCCTGATCGACTTCGGCAAGCGCAGCCGCTGCATCCGCCTCGACGATCGTCGCGAGCAGCCGGGTGACCCGCCCCCGCCCGGCGAGCCCGAGAAGCTCCCGCACCAGGTCCGCCTGGAGCCGCGCCCCACCCATCGCAATCGCCTGGTCGAGGATCGAAAGGCCGTCGCGCACGCTGCCCTCGGCGGCCCGGGCGATCAGATGAATCGCCTCCGCCTCGGCCTCGACGCCCTCGGCGCGAGCGATTTCGGCGAAGTGGGCCTCGAGCCTTGCGAGTGGGACCCGGCGAAGATCGAAACGCTGGCAGCGCGAGAGGATGGTCGCCGGCACCTTGTCGATCTCGGTGGTCGCCAGCACGAACTTCACATGGGGTGGCGGCTCTTCCAGGGTCTTCAGCAGCGCATTGAAGGCGCTCTTCGACAGCATGTGGACTTCGTCGATGATGTAGACCTTGTAGCGCGCCGACACGCTGGCGTAGCGCACGGCTTCGATGATCTCGCGGACATCGTCGACACCGGTGTTCGATGCCGCGTCCATCTCGATCACGTCGATGTGCTGACCGGCAGCGATCTGGACACAGGCGTCGCAGACTCCGCAGGGCGTGACCGTGGGGCCGCCGGTTCCGTCGGGGCCGGTGCAGTTGAGGCAGCGCGCGATGATCCGCGCGGTCGAGGTCTTGCCGACACCCCGCACCCCGGTCAGCAGCCAGGCCTGGGCGAGGCGCCCGGTGCGGATCGCGTTGGCCAGCGTCTGGACCATCGCCTCCTGGCCGATGAGCGCCGCGAAGTCCGACGGGCGATATTTGCGCGCCAGTACGCGATAGGCCGGGGGCGTATCGGGAAACAGGCTCATGGCACCTTCGTGGCGTGGGCCTGCGCGAAGGGCAAGGGGTGACGCACGCCATGGGGTGGAGACCAGCGCGACCCGCACCGGAAATCGTTACGGCTGCTTCCTTCCGGACCTGACCGGGTTGGCGAACGGCGCGTCCGCACTGGCCTCCATCCCGGGAAATAGGCGGCGGCCCGCCTCAGCGCAAGCGCGGGCAGTCGGGCGCCTGGCTGCGGACCGGCGGCGTCACGGTCCCAGGCGGCGGCGCCTCCACCTCGACCATCTCCCCGAGTATCCCGGTCAGTGCGAAGCGGACCGGCTTTCGGGTCCGCTTCTCGGCGACCGGCGGGCGACCGGCGAGCGCTGCCCGGACCGCGGAGGGGCAGACCGTCTCCACCGTCCCGGCAAGCAGCACGCGCCCGTCCTGGCCTGGTGACAGGGTCGCGACCAGACGCGCGACCTCTCCGGTCGCGTCGGCGAGCACAAGCTCCCGCACTTCGGCAGTCCCGCCCGCAACCCATGCTGCCACGCTCCTGACCGGCCCGGGCGCGGCGAGATCGACTGCAAGGGAAACCGAAAGCGGGTCGCCGGCGCCGACTCGCAGGTCGCGCCCGGCAATTACCAGCTGGGCCTGCACCGGAAAGGTCGCGGACGCAGCGGGTGCCTCGGCCGGCGTTTCGCGGACATGCGCCTCGAATTGCGCGGCCCGGACAGGTTCCGGCAGGAACGCCGTCCCGACCAGGGCGGCCTCGAACACGGCTGACGCCCGGGCGATCCGCGCCCCCTCGAACCGCAGGCTGGCCTGGGCGACGGGCGCTTCCACCGAGGCGGTCATGCCGGCGAGCCGGGGGATCGCCAGTCTTGCCCGCGGCGCCGTCAGGTTGATCACCTGGCGGTCGACACGCCAGGGCTGGCGGTTGACTGCAAGCGCAGCGGCCTCGAGTGCGGCTTCGACCGCCTCATCCCGCACCATGAGGCTGACCGGCCCGGTGCGGGCCTCCAGCCGATAGGGAAATCCGCCGACGCTCACGTCTGTCCCCTTTGGAAGGACAGAGGCGAGGGTTGCTTCCAGCCGGTCGCGCCAGCCGCTCCAGGCCAGATACCAGCCGCCGATGCCGACGGCGAGCGGAACGAGCGTTGCCCACAGCGGAACGCGCCTGCGGCCCGTCACGCGTGCCTCACCGTCGCTGTCGCCGGGTCGGCGTTGATGGCGGCATGAACCCGCGACTCCATCTCGTCCCTCTGCAGGCCGGGCGGAATGTCCGGCAGAAAGGCCAGCGTGATGAGGCCCGGCCGCTTGACCAGCCCCTTGACCCAAAGCCGCCCCGAATCGAGCGCGACCGGCACGACCGGAAGGCCGGAGAGCTGATAGAGCGCGGCAAGCCCGGCGCGCAGCGGGGGCGCCGAGCCGGGCGGCACCCGTGTCCCTTCCGGAAAGATGAGGATGGGCCGCCCGGCGGCGATCCGGTCCCGAGCTTCGCGCAGGAGGCGCTTCATCGCTGCTGTCCCGTGCGCGCGGTCGACCCCGATCGAGCCGTGGCGCCGGGCGATGAAGCCCCAGACCGGGATGTCGAGAAGTTCCTTCTTCATCACCACTGCGGGCCGCTCAAAAAGATAGAGGGTCAGATAGGTCTCGAACGCCGACTGGTGCTTGAACGCGACGAGGCACGGATGCCGGGGCACGGCTCCGCGCACCTCGAGCCGGACACCTGCAAGTCGCCGGGCACACCAGACGAACCACACTGCCCAGGCGTGCGATCCACGCTGCACCGCTGCCGCCGAAAACGGCGCCGCGGCCGCGATGGCAAGGGCAAGCAGCACCGTGCCGCCAAGAAAGACGAGGGCGAACAGGAGCGAGCGGAGGGCCGCCATCAGCCCAGCCAGACCATCGCGTGCGCAGCCAGATACTTGGCATATTCCCGCGCCAGCGTCTTGAGATCGGGGTTGGACGGAACTGCGTCGAGGATGATCTCGACATCATCGCCGAGACGGGAGTCGATCTCGAGCCTCGAGCGGCGGGCGTGGAAATCGGAGGTGATCACCCGGACCGAGCGGAAGTGATGCGTCTGCACCCAGACCGCGACCTCGGCCGCATTGGCACGCGTGTTCTCGGCGACAAAGCCGAGGTCCACGCGGGCAAACTGCGCCGGCGAGAGGCCCATGGCCCTGCGCAGCTCGTCCGGCCGGACCTTGCGGTCCACACCCGAGATGAGCAGGCGCCGGGCAAGGCCCCGTTCGAGCACCTGTCGCCCGCGGTCCAGTCGCCCGGGCGACCCGGTGAGGACGACCGCCCCGTCGGTGACGAGGCCGTCGGGTGCAGCGCGCGGCAGCACTGCCGCAAACAGCAGAAAGCCAACCCCAAGCGCCACCGGCACAAGCACCGCGACGAGGAGTGCGGCACGCAGCAGGGCGCGCGCCAGCGGAAAGGCACGGGGGGCGCGCGGCTGCCGGCGGGAACGGGGGCGTTTTCGGGCCACGGCCGCACGGCCTTAATGGTCCGCCGCCGGGGCTGCAATCCGCCGGAGGCCAGCCGCGCGCTCTTGTCCTTTACACAAGATATGGTAGCCTTTGGCCAATAAGGCAGCTGTGTTGCCCAAGCTGTGGTAGCACCTACCAGGTTCCGACGGCGCTGGTGGCACCGCCTCCCGGCGGCGGCGTCGGTCGCAGGAGACTGCGGTGCCGGGTATGCGGCATCGTCTTCGCGGCAGAGGATGCCGGCCCCACAGTCGAACGCGCTGGCGAAGCGCAATCATCGTCGGTGCGGCGTCCATCCCTGACCGCGGTTGCCGCCGGGCTTGCGCTCGGCCTGCCCGCCGGAGCAGTCACGGCGTTGATGCTCCAACCCGAGCTTCCCGCAGCGCATGTGGCGGAAGACAGTCTGCCGCGCGCGCTCGCGCATGTCATCGGGTCTCTCGGGAACCGGCTGTCCCTGCAAGGCCGCCCGGAACCGCCGCTCCGGTTTGACGTCTCGAGCCGGGTCGACGCCTTGCCGGGTGGCGGCGCTGCGCTCCAAGTCGTCGGCGAGGTCTTCAACCCGACCACGATGTCTGCCCCCGTTCCAGCCCTCGAGCTTCGGCTTGTCGACGCCTCGGGACAAACGCTGGAACGCCGCAGGGTCCGGGCGCCCGCCGCTGCGGTTCCCGCTGGCGGCCGGATTGCCTTCGCGACCACGGCCCTCGACCTGCCGGCCGGCACCATGGCAGCGCGGCTCGCGCCTCGTGGCGCCATTCTCGACCCGTCCTGAACGGCCGGCCGGAACGTCTGGCCCGACCTGCCCGGGCTGGCAGTTGCTCCCCGGTGCTGCTCCGCTATGGAACCTCGGCACACGGAGGAGGATCGCTCATGGAGTTCGCCTATTCACCCCGCACCCTCGAGATGCGCGACCGGCTGCGGGCCTTCATGGACGAGCATGTCTACCCCAATGAGGCGCGCTACGAGCAGGAGGTGATGAGCGGCGAGCGCTGGAAGGTGATCGAAGTCATCGAGGAACTGAAGCCGAAGGCGCGTGCAGCGGGTCTGT
>CALLWN010000060.1 GCA_938016505.1 uncultured Sphingomonadaceae bacterium | reverse complement strand
CAGCTATGCCGACAAGGCGGACTGGATCTTCTGCCTGGTGCGGACCGACCCGGAGGCGCCCAAGCATCTGGGGATCAGCTTCCTGCTGTTCGACATGGAAAGCGAGGGGGTCTCCACCTCCCCCATCCGGCTGATTTCGGGTGCCTCGCCCTTCTGCCAGACCTTCTTCGACAATGTGCGCGTGCCCGCCGCCAACCTCGTCGGCGAGCCCGGCAAGGGCTGGGAGATCGCCAAATATCTCCTCACCCACGAGCGCGAGATGATCGGCGGCATGGATTCGGGCGCAGCCGAGGGCCGCGACGGAATTGCCCAGGTCGCGAAGCGCGCCCTCGGGCTGGGCGAGGATGGCGTCCTTCCCGATTCGATGCTGCGCACCGATGTCATCCGCCAGGAAATCGACAGCTGGGCGTTTGCGCTCACCATGGAGCGGGTGAAGGACGAGGCGAAGGCCGGCCACGGGGTGGGCGCGCTGTCGTCCATGCTCAAATTTTACGGCACCGAGCTCAACAAGCGCCGCATGGAGCTGATGATGAGCCTCGAGGGCACCGAGGGCCTGCTTTGGGAAGGCCGGGACCGCGAGGGCGACCTCGCCCGCGCCTGGCTGCGCTCGCGCGCCAACTCGATCGAGGGCGGCACCAGCGAGATCCAGCTCAACATCATTGCCAAGAATGTGCTGCGGCTGCCGGGGGCGTGAAGCTGCCGGTCGTCGAGGGGAGGAACCATGGCGCTTGCGCTCACCGATGACGAGCGGATGATCCGCGACTCGGCCGAGGGCTTCTTCGCCGGGCATGCGCCCGTTGCCCAGTTGCGCCGGCTGCGCGACGCGAACGACCCGACGGGCTTCGACCGCGCGCTGTGGGCGAGCATGGCGGAGATGGGCTTCGCCGGGGTTGCCATCGCCCAGCATCACGGCGGCACCGGGCTTGGCATGGTCGCTGCCGGCCTCATCCAGGAGGCGATCGGCCGCAACCTCTCGCTCTCCCCCTTCCTGTCGACGGCGATCCTCGCCGCCACCATCCTCGGCCGCGGCGGCACCGACACCCAGAAGGCCGCGCTGCTGCCGGGCATGGCGGCAGGCACCCTGCTGGTCGCGCTCGCCGCCGACGAGGCGCCGCGCCACGCGCCATCCCATGTCGCGACCCGCGCCGAGCCCTCGGGCAACGGCTTCCGCCTCTCTGGCGCGAAGCCCTTCGTGCTCGACGGCCATGTCGCCGACCGGCTCATCGTCGCCGCCCGCATCTCCGGCGCTGACGCGGAACCCGCCGGCATCACCCTCTTCCTTGTCGACCCCAGGGCGGCGGGCGTCACGGTCGAGCGCCGGTCGATGGTCGATTCGCGCAACGCCGCGCGGGTGACGCTCGCCGATGTCCAGGTCGATGATGCCGACATGGTCGGCGCCCCGGGCGAGGGGTTCGCGCTGCTCGAGGCCGCGCTCGACGCAGGGCGCGCCTGCCTCGCCGCCGAGATGCTCGGCGTCGCCGACCGGAGCTTTGCGCTCACGACCGACTATCTGAAAACGCGCCAGCAGTTCGGCCGCCCGATCGGCAGCTTCCAGGCACTGCAGCACCGCGCCGCCAACCTCTTCTGCGAGCTCGAGCTGGCGAAGTCGGTGACACTCAAGGCGCTGCGCGCGCTCGACGCGGGCGATGCCCGCGCACCCGTCTTCGCGAGCCTCGCCAAGGCCAAGGTGGGCGAAGTCGCGAAGCTCGCCACCAACGAGGCGGTGCAGATGCACGGCGGCATCGGCATGACCGACGATGCCGACATCGGCTTCTACCTGAAGCGGGCCCGCGCTGCGGCCGAGACCTTCGGCGACGCGGCGTTCCACGGCGACCGGATTGCCCGCATCATGGGCTATTGAGGAGAGGGACGATGCCGCTGACCGAACTCGACAGGGCGCTCGATGCCGCGATCGCGTCGATCACGGCGCCGGGCGGGCCGCTCGCCGTCGGGCGGGAAACCGTGCGCGGGGTCGAGCTTCCGGTGTTCGTGAATGCGCCCACCAACCTGCGCGATCTCACGGCCATGTTCATGCCCGGCCATGCCGACAAGGAGTTCCTGGTCTACCAGGGCGAGCGCATGCGCTTCGCCGCGGTGCGGGCGCAGGGAATCAAGGTCGCGGCCATGCTGCAGCACCGCTACGGCATCGCCAAGGGCGACCGGGTCGCGATTGCCATGCGCAACTATCCGGAGTGGATTTCCCTGTTCCTCGGCGCGACCATGCTGGGCGCGGTCGTCGTGCCCATGAACGCCTGGTGGCAGACCGACGAGCTCGCCTATGGCCTGCGCGACAGCGGGACCCGGCTTGCCCTGGTCGACGAGGAGCGGCTGAGGCGGATTGCCGCGATCGAGGGCCTCGCCATCCCGATGGTCGCGGTGCGCACCAGCCACGCGGTGGCCAGCGGGTTCGGCGCCACCGTGCTCGAGGACGCACTCGCCGAGGCGCCCGCCGAGCCCTGGTTCCTGCCGCCGCTCTACGGCGAGGACGACGCGACCATCATGTACACCAGCGGCTCGACCGGCGCGCCCAAGGGGGCGGTCTCGACCCACCGCGCCATCGTGTCCGGCACGCTCTCCTACCTCGTCCAAGGGCTCGCCATGCTGCAGCTTGCTGCGCAGCAGGGCATCCAGCTTCCGCCGCAGCAGATCATGCTCCTGAACGTGCCGCTGTTCCACATCACCGGCCTGGTGCCCGTCCTGCTCGTCTCGATCTGCATCGGCCGCAAGCTCGTCATCATGCACCGCTGGGATGCCGGCGAGGCGCTCCGCCTCATCGAGGCCGAGCGCTGCACCTACTTCGTCGGCGTGCCGACCATGAGCCTCGAGCTGATGCAGCACCCCGATCGCGAAAAATATGACCTCTCAACCCTCGTCGACATCGCCGGCGGCGGCGCCCCGCGCCCGCCCGAGCATGTCGAGCGGATCGCAAGGGCCTTTCCCGGCAAGAACCCGGCGATCGGCTACGGCCTCACCGAAACCAACGGCGTCGGCGCCGGCAACATCCGCGACAACTACCGCCTGAAACCCGCCTCGACCGGCCGCCCGTCGAAGCCGATCGTCGAGATGATGGTCGCCGACGATGCCATGAACCCGCTGCCAGCAGGCGAGGTGGGCGAAGTGTGCATCCGCTCGGTCGCCAATGTCCGCGGCTACTGGATGAAGCCGCTCGCCACCCGCGACGCCTTCACGGCCGACGGCTGGTTCCGGACCGGCGATCTCGGCCGGTTCGACGACGACGGCTATCTCTACATCGTCGACCGCAAGAAGGACATCATCATCCGCGGCGGCGAGAACATCTCCGCAGTCGAGGTGGAGGCTGCCATCTATGCCCACCCCGCTGTCGCCGAGGCGAGCGTCTTCGGCCTGCCCGACGAGCGGCTGGGCGAGATCGTCGGCGCAGTCGTCTACCCGAAGCACGGCGAGCATCTGGAAGGCGAGGCGGTCATCCAGTTCGTCGCGCGCGAGCTCGCCGCCTTCAAGGTGCCGGCCCGGGTCTGGATTGCGCATGCGCCGCTGCCCAAGCTCGGCTCGGGCAAGATCGACAAGGTGACCCTGCGCAGCCACTACCGCGCCGAGCATCTCGGCAAGGTGGCGTGACCTTCGCGCTCAGGCGCGCCTGCACGGCCGACGCGCCGGCGGTCAGGGCGCTCTTCTGCCGGAGCTTCCGCGCGACCTTCGGGCATCTCTACCCGCCGCACGAGCTCGATGCCTGGCTCGAGGAGCGGTCGGAGGCGCGCTTTCGGATCGAGACCGGCTGCGCCTCGCACGCCTGTTTCCTAGGCGAGGACGAAGGCCGGCTCTTGGGCTATGCAACGCTGGGGCCGCAGGAGCTTGGGCTTTCGCCCGACGCGCGCTGGTGGGTGCTGAAGCAGCTCTACCTCGACGAGGCGGCGAAGGGCACCGGGCTTGCCGATGCGCTGCTGATGCGGGCGCTCGCGGAAGCGCGGGCCCGCGGCGTCGAGGAGCTCTATCTGACCGTCTGGGTGGACAATCACCGGGCCCGGCGCTTCTACGCGCGGCACGGGTTCGAGGAGGTGGGCGCCTATGCTTTCATCGTCGGCTCGACGGTCGACGATGACCGGATCCTGAGGCTCCGCCTGTGCTGAGGCCCCCGTGCTGAGGCGCCCGTGCTGACCTGCCTTCGGTCGCCCCTCCTGAAGACGGTTGCCCACGGCTTCCTCGGGCGGACGGGGGGCGTTTCGACCGGGCTTCATGCCAGCCTCAACGTCGGGCTCGGCTCGGCGGACCAGCCCGAGGCGGTGCGTGCCAACCGGGCCCGCGCGCTTGCCGCCGTCGCGCCCGGCGCGCGGCTCGTCACCCTCCACCAGGTCCACTCCGCCATCTGCGTCGAGGCCGGCGACTGGCCGGACGACGCCCGGCCGCACGCCGACGCCCTGGTGACCGACCGGCCCGGCCTCGCGCTCGGCATCCTCACTGCCGATTGCGCGCCAGTGCTGTTCGCCGACAGCGCAGCGCAGGTGATCGGCGCGGCCCACGCCGGCTGGAAGGGCGCGCTCGGCGGCGTGCTCGAAGCGACGGTCGCGGCCATGGTCCGGCTGGGGGCGAGCCCGGCGCGGACGGTCGCCGTGATCGGGCCGACGATCGGGCCGGCGAGCTACGAGGTCGGCCCCGAGTTCCGCGACCGCTTCGCCGACGCTGATCCGGGAAGCCTCCCCTTCTTCGCCGATGGCCCCGCGGGCCGTCCGCACTTCGACCTGCCGGGCTATTGCGCCCACCGGCTCGCGCGCGCCGGGCTCGGCGCGGTCGGCGATCTC
>CALLWN010000059.1 GCA_938016505.1 uncultured Sphingomonadaceae bacterium | reverse complement strand
GCGGCGCCGCCGCGCCCGCCCACGTCCGCGCCTATTCCGACCATGCAAGCGATGCGCCGCTCCTCGCCCTCGCCGACGAGGCCATCGCCGTCTCCCCCACCCCGGCGCTCCGCCGCCTCGCGGCCGCGCGCGGCTGGTCCTGCGTCAACTGGTCCTGAGCCGGAGCCGGAGCGCGCTCTGCGGCGCCAGCCGCATCGCGAGCAGACCCGCCAGCAGGCCGAGATAGAGCCACGGCTCCCACTGGAACCCCTTCACCCGCAAGATGAAATGGACACAGCCAGCAGCCCCGGCCAGATAGGCGAGCCGGTGCAGCGCCTGCCAGCGCCTCGCCCCCAGCCGCCGGATCGCAGCCGCAGTCGAGGTGGCCGCCAGCGGCAGCAGCGCAAGCCCCGCGACCATGCCGGCCAGGATGAACGGCCGCTTCGCAGTCTCGGCAGCCAGCGCGGCAAGGCTCCAGTCCAGCTCGGCAAACAGGTAGAACAGGAGATGCATGAGCGCATAGGCAAAGGCCCACAGCCCCAGCAGCCGCCGCACCGTCACCACCCGCCCCCAGCCGGTGACGAGCCGCACCGGCGTGACCGCAAGGCTCGCCAGCAGCGCCCGGAGCGCAGCAAGCCCCAGCGCATTGTGGGTGTAGGCCACCGGCTCGGCCGAAAGCGCCCGCGAAGCCGGGTTCCACCACAAGAGCTCGGTCCACCCCGTCACCAGGAAAAACAGCGGAATGGCCATCACCCCGTGCGCGGCCAGCTTCAGCCATGGCAGTCGCGCCATCAGAAGAACCGCTTCAGGTCCATCCCGGCATAAAGCCCGGCCACCTCGGCATAGCCGTTGAAGGGCAGCGTCTCGCGCCGGCGGAACTCGCCGATCCGCCGCTCCCGGGCCTGGCTCCAGCGCGGGTGGTCGACTGCCGGGTTCACGTTCGAGTAGAAGCCATATTCGCGCGGCGTCGCCATGTTCCAGCTGGTCTCGGGCTGCGTCTCCACGAAATCGATCGCCACCACGCTCTTGATCGACTTGAAGCCATATTTCCACGGCACCACCAGCCGGATCGGCGCGCCATTCTGGTTCGGCAGCCGCCGCCCGTAGACTCCCACGGTCAGCAGGGTGAGCTCGTGCATCGCCTCGTCCATCCGCAGCCCCTCGCGGTAGGGCCAGTCCAGCACCGGGGCCCTGAGGCCCGGCATCTGCGCCGGGTCGGCAAGGGTGCGGAACGCGACATACCGGGCGCTCCCCAGCGGCTCGACCGCGCGGATGAGACTCGAAAGCGGCACCCCCACCCACGGGATCACCATCGACCAGCCCTCGACGCAGCGGAACCGGTAGACCCGCTCCTCCCACGGCGCCCGCGCAATGTAGCGGTCGACATCGAGGGTGAGCGGCGTCTTCACCAGCCCGCCCACCCGCAGCGTCCACGGGCTCGGCCTCAGCGTCCCGGCCCGCCTCGCCGGGTCGCCCTTGTCGAGCCCATATTCATAGAAATTGTTGTAGCCGGTCACATCGGCAAGCGCAGTCGCCGGCTCGCCGGCGTCCATCGTGCGCCGCGCGGCAATCCGCGCGACCTTCTCCGGGTCGGTCGAGGCGGCCGCCGGCAGCGCGCCCGCGGCCACCAGCCCCGCCACCACGGCGCGGCGGTTCATGTAGAGCGCCTCTGGCGTCGCCTCGCGCTCGGGAAGCGCCCAGGAGGGGTTGCGGCGAATCAGCATGGCACCCCTTCTACCCGACGCGATGAACCGGGGTTGCATCCGCGCCCCGCATGGTGTCGACAGCCGCGAGGCATGATGCCGCACCGCCGGCACGCCACCGGAGGCACCGCAATGCGACCCACATCCCCGCCCGGTCCCCACCTCCGCCCCGCAGGTCCGGGCAACCCCATGGAAAGGCCTCTCAACCGATGGAAACGCTCCGCGTCACCAGCGGCGATGTCGCGCTCCACGTCGTCGTCGCCGGCCCTGCGGCCTCGCCCCACCTCCCGATCCTCTGCGTCCACGGCTGGCCCGAGCTCGCCCACAGCTGGCGCCACCAGCTCGCCCATTTCGCGGGCGCCGGCCGCCGCATCGCCGCCCTCGACGTCCGCGGCTACGGCCGCTCCGACAAGCCCCACGCCATCGCCGACTATCGCCTCTCGGTCATCTGCGCCGACATTGCCGCCGTCATCGACGCGCTGGGCGGCAGGGCCATCCTCGTCGGCCACGACTGGGGCGCGCCCATCGCGTGGCACAGCGCGCTCCGCCACCCCGAACGCGTCGCTGCAGTCGCCGGCCTCTCCGTCCCCTACGTGCCGATGGGCGACACGTCCTTCCTCGACATGGCCCGCCAGCTCTACCGTGACCGCTTCTTCTACCAGCTCTACTTCCAGGAGGAGGGCCGCGCCGAGGCCGAGCTCGCGGCCGACCCCCAGGCGCTCCACAAGATCTACTTCGGCCTCTCCGCCGCCGGCACCGACTTCGAGTTCCTCATGACCAAGCCGCCCTCGGCCGGCCTCCTCGACGGCCTCGCCGCGCCCGACCGCCTCCCCGACTGGATGCCCGAGGCCGACATGGCGGTCTTCGTCGAGGCCTTCCGCGCCGGCGGCTGGCGCGGCCCCCTCAACCGCTACCGCGCACAGGATCTCGACTTCGCCGAGCGCAAGGCGGTCCGCGGCCGCACCATCGCCCAGCCCGCCTGCTTCATCGCCGGCGAGGCCGATGTGGTCCGCCACTTCGTCCCCGGAGTGGACCTCTACGCCGACCCGGGGGCCTTCTGTGACGACTATCGCGGCACCACCCTCATCCCCGGCGCCGGCCACTGGGTCCAGCAGGAAGCGCCCGGGGCCGTCAACGCCGCGCTCGAGGCCTTCCTCGAAGGCCTCTGGCCGGACCCGCTCCCGCCCGCCGTCGCGCCCCCGCTCAGGCCAGCGCAGCGCAGGCCCGCTGGATCCGCCGGCAGGCCTCTTCCAGCAGCGCGTTCGAGGTCGCGTAGCTGATCCGGAACGCCGGCGAGAGCCCGAAGGCGCCGCCATGCACCAGCGCCACCCCCTCGCTGTCGAGGAACCAGGCCGCAAGATCCTCGTCGGTCGCGATCACCCGGCCGTCGGGCGCCCTGCGGCCGATCAGCGGCGCACAGTCGGGGTAGACATAGAAGGCGCCATCGGGCCGCGGGCAGCTCAACCCCTCGCACTGGTTCAGCATCGAGACGACAAGGTCGCGCCGCTCCTGGAAGGCCCGCGCCCGCTCCTTCAGGAACTCCTGCGGGCCGGTGAGCGCCGCGGTCGCTGCCGCCTGCGCGATCGAGCAGGGGTTGGTGGTCGACTGCGACTGGAGCTTCGCCATCGCCTGGATGATCCGCTTCGGGCCGCCGGCAAAGCCGATCCGCCAGCCGGTCATGGCATAGGCCTTCGACGCCCCATTGACCGTCAGCACCCGCTCGAACAGCCGCGGCTCGGCGGCCGCCAGCGTCACGAACCGGAAGCCGTCGTAGACGATATGCTCATACATGTCGTCGGCCATCACGAACACGTGCGGGTGGCCGAGCAGCACCGCGGCCAGCGCCTTCAGCTCATCCTCGCTGTAGGCCGCCCCGGTCGGGTTCGACGGCGAGTTGAGGATCACCCACTTGGTCCTCGGCGTGATCGCCGCGTCCAGCTGCTCGGGCGTCATCTTGAAGCCGGCCGAAAGAGGGCAGGGCACGACGACCGGGGTCGCCCCGCAGAACATCACGATATCCGGGTAGGACACCCAGTAGGGCGCCGGGATCACCACCTCGTCGCCGGGGTCGAGGGTTGCGACCAGCGCGTTGAAGATCGTGTGCTTGCCGCCGACGTTCGCCGTCACCTCGTCGGCTGCATACTCAAGCCCGTTGTCGCGGCGGAACTTGAGCCTGATCGCCGCCTTCAGCTCCGCGGTCCCGTCGACGATCGTGTACTTGGTCTGCCCCGCCCGAATGGCGGCGATTGCAGCCTCCTTCACATGGTCGGGCGTGTCGAAATCGGGCTCGCCCGCACCCAGCGCGATGATGTCCCTGCCTTCCGCCTTCAGCTCGGCGGTCCGGCGGGTGACGGCAGCAGTGGCGGAAGGCTGGATCCGCCCGATCGCGGCAGACAGAAGCGGCATGGAGAGGTTCCCGGTCGAGGATCGATGCCGCAGCGCATAGGAGGAAGCCAGCCCGCGCTGCAACCGCTCAGTCAACCGGAATGGCAGCCATCAGCCCCCTGAGCGCATTGCCGATGAACAGCCGGCCCTCGCGCCCTGCCGCCACCACGTCCCCGGCCGCAAGGTCCGCCTCCACCGCCCGCCCGCGCGCGACGAGCTCGGCCCTCAACACGCCGGGCAGCAGCCCGCGCCCGACCGGCGGGGTCAGCAGCACGCCGCCCGCCTCGACGAACAGGCTGGTGAAGCTCCCCTCCGTCACCAGCCCGTCGGGCCGCACGAACGCCACCTCGAACGCGCCCGCCGCCCGCCGCGCCGCGTCATAGAAGCCCCGCTCCGAGCTCTTGTGGAACAGCCGCCAGTCGTCGGGCGCAACCGGCAGCGGCACCAGCGCAAGGGGAACCGGCCCCTCGGGCGGCGGCGGCACCGGCCCGGCCTGGAGCGCCATCCGCCCGTCGGCCGCAACCAGCAGCCGCAGCCGCTCCGGCCCCGACGCAACCGGCAGCCGGCCGATCAGCGCCTCGGCCGCGCCGGCATCGAACGCAAAGCCGAACCGCGCCGCAGAGCCCGCCATGCGCGCCAGGTGCCGGGCGAGCAGCGCCACCCGCCCGTCGGC
>CALLWN010000058.1 GCA_938016505.1 uncultured Sphingomonadaceae bacterium | reverse complement strand
CGCGAAACGCGAAGCTGTCGTCGCTGGTGCCATCGAAGTAGCGGGTCTGCTGCAGCGCGGGGCCGGCCTCGAGGTCCCAGGTCATCGCGTCGCGCCGGAGCGCCCGCCAGCCAAGGCCCGCCGATTCGATGAACCGGCGCGAGATCCCGGCATCGAAGTTCCGCTCATAGCCGAACCGGCCATAGACATAGAGCGCGTCGCTCAGCCGCCAGTCCGACTGCCAGGCCGCGAGGATCCGCTCCTGGTCGGTCATGCCGTTCGACTTCTGGACATCGGCCGAGGCTTCCAGGCGGTGGCGCCACCGGAGCCCGTCCTTCACGAGGTTGAGCCCGAGGGCGAGATTGCGGGTGTCCGAGTTGCCGGTCGCAATCGAGCCGCCGAAGTCGACGCGCCCGGCCCAGTTGTCAAGAAACCCTGCCGTCGACAGCGCCGCAACCCGCTCGGCCTCCTTCGCCGCAGCAATTTCAGCCACGATCCTGTCGATCTCGGCCGCAGCGTCTGGGTTGGTCTCCTTGGCGACCGCCACAACGGCATCGATCTTGCCCGGGTCGCCGCTCTGCGCCGCCCGCTCCACCATCGCACGCACAGGTGGCGGCAGGTTGCTCTGGGCCGAAACCGGCGCTGCGAGCAACAGGAGCGCGAGACCCTTGAGCTTACCCGTCATCAACAGCTTGTCCTTCAGATTGGCCGCGCGCCCCTGGCCCATGCCGGGGCGCAGCACAAGTTGCCCTGACCAATTGCCCTGCCTCATCGCCAGACGCCGGATTGCCCGGTTCCGGACAATTGGGCCGCTCAGACCGGGCGGTTCGCCCGTGCACTTTCCCGGAACCAGCCGGCCGAAAGCTTGGGGGTGCGGACCTGGGTCGCGAAATCGACATGCACCATCCCGAACCGGCGGGAGAGCCCGTCGGTCCACTCGAAATTGTCAAAGGCGCTCCAGACGAAACTCCCCCTGACCGGTGCTCCATCCTGCGTCGCGCGCAGCAGCGCCTGGTGTGCGGCGCGCAGATACATGAGCCGGTCGGTGTCGTGCACCTCGCCGTCCGTGCCCACCTCGTCCTTCGCGGCGCAGCCGTTTTCGGTCACGTAGATCGCCTTTGGCCTCCAGACCTCATGGACCAGGCGCGGACCCCAGTAGAGCGCTTCCGGATCGAGCAGGTGCCAGGCGGAGTCCATGCGCGGATGCGACGGGTTGATCCGCGCCGCCCGCCAGCCGCGCGCGCTCTCGTCGGCGATCACATAGGCCGAGGGGCGGTAGATGTTGAGGCCGACAAAATCGAGCGGCGCGCCGATTGCGGCCATGTCTCCTGGCGCAACCTCGGGCGCGCAGTCGCCCTGCGCATCGAGCCAGGCCAGGTCATAGGCGCCCTCGAGCATCGCGGTGAGGAAGGGGCCGTTGAGCGCCCGCATGGCGGCCCGGGCGGCAGCGACGGTGTCGGGTGTGTCGGTCACGGGCACTGCGACCTCGACATTTTCCGCTGGCCCGACCTCGGTGCCCGGCCGGCCCTCGGCCCTGATCGCCTGCACGGCGAGACCATGGCCGAGAATGGCGTGATGCCGAACCTGGGCCAGCCCCCTGCGGTCGAGCGCCAGCCCGGGGGCAAGGCTGATCCGGACCGTCCGCCCTCCGACCGGCACGTCGAGGCCTTGGTAGCCCATGTCAACGAATGACCGGAACTCATTGATCGTGATGAACTGCCGGACCCGATCGGAGAGATGCCTGGCAACGAACCCGGCGTAGGTTGCAAACGCCGCCGCAGTCTCCCGCCCCTGCCAGCCACCGAACCGGTCCTGCAGGGCCTGCGGCAGGTCCCAGTGGTAGAGGGTGACGAACGGCTGGATCCCGGCTTCGAGCAGCGTGTCGACAAGGCGGGTGTAGAAATCGAGCCCGGCCATGTTGGGCGCACCGTCGCCGGCTGGGAAGAGGCGCGGCCACGAGATGGAAAAGCGGTAGGCCTGGACCCCGAGATCGCGCATCAGCGCGATGTCGGAGCGGTAGCGGTGATAATGGTCGATCGCGACATCGCCGCTGTCGCCATTGCGGATCCTGCCCGGCATCCGGCAGAAGCTGTCCCAGATGGAGGGGCCCTTGCCGTCGGAGTCGGCTGCGCCCTCGATCTGGTAGGCCGAGGTCGCAGTGCCCCAGAGAAACCCGTCTGGAAATTGCGCTGCCATCGCCCGCAGGTCCGTCGGAACCCGTCTAGCGTTTCACCATCCGCAGGTTGTCGTTGAGCGGATTGCCGTCACCGTCCAGGTCGATGAGCCGGGCGATGCCCCCGAGCCCGCCACCGCCTTGCGGCCTGCCGCCCGTCAGCGCCGAGACGACCGAGCCGAGGAGACCCCCGCTGCTGCCCCCGCCGATGCCGTCACCTGCCGGTTCCGCCGAGGCCTGCTTCGCGATGAAGCCGGCCGCCGCCATCGCAATCATGGGCAGCATCCGCTTGAGAAGATCAGCGCTGATGCCGGTCTGGCCGGCAGCCTGTTGGGCGAGCGTGCGCGACACATCCTCCAAGCCGAAGATCTGCCCGAGCACCGCATTGCCCTGTTCAACCGGCGTGGGCTGGGGCGAGAGGACGGCATCGAGGAGGCCGCCACCACCCATGTTCCCGAGCATGCCGACCAGCCCGGCCAGCCCGTCGGGCTGGGCTGCGGCCTGTTGCTTGAAACCGCCAAGCACGGCGGGAAGAAGGGCAACCGCCCCTTTTTCCACCATCCCCTCGCTGCCCCCGAGCTCGCGGGCCATCGCGGCGATCCCCGCCGGACCGCCGAGGGCATTGATCAAATGCTGCATGGGTCGTGCCTCCCGGCGCTGCGATAGCCTTTGCCTGGCGGACTGGCAATGCGACCGGCATGGTGTCCTCGCCCAACATTCCCTTTCCTTCCCCGGCCCGGCCTGCCAAGGCGCAGCCATGCCGGTGAAGCCGCATGCCCGCCCGTCCGCTGCCCCGGATCCTGCCATGCTCGCCAAGGCCGAGACGCTGGTCGAGGCGCTGCCCTATCTGCAGCGCTACCGCGGCAAGAGTTTCGTGGTGAAATATGGCGGGCACGCCATGGGCGATCCGGCGCTTGCCCGCGACTTTGCCGAGGATATCGTCCTTCTCGAGGCCGTCGGCGTGCGGCCCATCGTCGTCCATGGTGGCGGCCCGCAGATCGGCGCCATGCTGAAGCGCCTCGGGCACGAGAGCCGGTTTGTCGATGGCCTTCGCGTGACCGACGCAGCGACTGCCGAGGTGGCCGAAATGGTGCTGTCGGCGATCAACAAGGAACTGGTGACCTGGATCGCCCAGGCCGGCGGTCGCGCGGTCGGTCTCTCGGGCAAGGACTCGGGCCTCGTCATCGCCGAGAAGCTCAGCCGCAGTCGGCGCGATCCGGACTCGCTGATCGAGCAGGCGGTCGACCTCGGTTTCGTCGGTGAGCCGGCAGAGGTGGACCGGACCGTCCTCGACGTGCTGACCGCGGCCGACCTCATTCCCGTGATCGCCCCGATCGCCGCCGGGCGGGATGGCGCCACCTACAACATCAATGCCGACACCATGGCCGGCGCGGTCGCAGCAGCCGTCGGCGCGGCGCGGCTGTTTCTCCTGACCGATGTGCCCGGCGTGCTCGCAAAGACGGGCGAGCTCCTCACCGATCTTTCGCCCGACCGTGTGGCCGAGCTTGTGGCCGATGGCACGATTTCCGGTGGCATGATCCCCAAGCTCGAGACCTGCGTGGCCGCAGTTGCAGGTGGCGTGGATGCCGCCGTCATTCTCGACGGCCGGGTGCCGCACGCAATGCTCCTCGAGATCTTCACGCGCGAGGGCGCAGGCACTCTGGTGCGGCGTTCGACCTGAAAGCGCGGCGGGCCACCCGCCAAGACCTGGGGCGATCGCTGCGGGCGATCGCTGCGACGCGACTCCGCCAACGGAGCCGCGCGTCACTGGCCGAGGGTCAGATCTCGGCCTTCAGCGCCTCGACCAGATCGGTCCGCTCCCAGCTGAAGCCGCCTTCGGCGTCGGGGGTCCGACCGAAGTGACCGTAGGCGGCGGTCCGCTCGTAGATCGGCCGGTTGAGGCCGAGATGCGTGCGGATGCCCTTGGGCGTCAGCCTGACAAGACGGGGCAGGGCGGCTTCGATCCGGTCCTCGGCGACCGTCCCGGTGCCGTGGGTGTCGACCAGGATCGACAGCGGCTCGGCCACCCCGATGGCGTAGGAGAGCTGGATCGTCACCCGGCGGGCCAGCCCGGCTGCGACGATGTTCTTGGCAAGGTAGCGCGCGACATAGGCGGCCGAACGGTCGACCTTGGTCGGGTCCTTGCCGGAGAAGGCGCCGCCGCCATGCGGCGACGCTCCGCCATAGGTGTCGACGATGATCTTGCGGCCAGTCAGCCCGGCGTCACCATCCGGGCCGCCGATCTCGAACAGGCCGGTCGGGTTGACGTAGATCTTTGACGAATCGGCGGGAAGCCAGCCCTTCGGCAGCACCTCCTCGAGCACCGTCATCACATAGTCCCTCAGGCGCTTCTGCCCGGCGTCGCTCGAAAATTCCCTGGTGTGCTGGGTGGAGACGACGAGCGCAGTTGCGCCCACCGGCCGCTCATTCTCGTAGGCCAGAGTGACCTGGCTCTTAGCATCCGGCTCGAGGAAGTCGACCACGCGGGCATGGCGGTCGTGCGCCAGCCGCTCGAGGATCCGGTGGGAATAATAGAGCGTGGCCGGCATCAGGTCGGGCGTCTCGTCGGTTGCGTAGCCGAACATGATGCCCTGGTCGCCGGCGCCCTCGTCCTTGTTGCCGCTTTCGTCGACGCCCATTGCGATGTGCGCCGACTGGCCATGGAGGTGGCAGGCAAAATCGGCGGTCTGCCAGTGGAAGCCATGCTGCTCATAGCCGATCCGGCGAACCGTTGCCCGCGCCGCGTCCTGGATTTCCGCGATCGTCGGGAACACCTCCGGGTTGCACCGCACTTCACCCGCCAGCACGATGCGCTGGGTGGTCACGAGCGTCTCGCAGGCGACCCGCGCGACAGGATCGCGCGACAGGAACAGATCGACGACCGCATCGGAGATCTGGTCCGCCACCTTGTCGGGGTGACCCTCGGAGACGGATTCGGAGGTGAAGGTGAAATGAGTGCGAACCATGGCGGCGGGCGCTAGCCGGTCATCCGCGCCATGGCAAGGGACTTAAAGGTTCGTTTATGTGAATCTGCGTTGAGCACCCGCCCCCGCCAGGCAGAGCCCAAGCGCAAGCCCGATCGGCACAAGCTGGCCGAACCGGGCGAACAGCGTGGCAGGCAGCGGCTGCGGCACAGCAGCGAGGATGCTGCCCGCAGTCCCGATTGGCAGCCGATCGACGATCCGGCCGCGGGCGTCGATCACCCCGGTGATCCCGGTGGGGGTCACGCGGAGGACCGGCAGCCCCTCCTCGAGCGCGCGCAGCCGCGCCAGCGCGAAATGCTGCGGCGGCCCGGCCGGCCCGAACCACGCATCGGAAGAGACGGTGACGATCATCCGAGGCCGGTCGCTGCGGTCGACCACTCGCCCCGCGAAGATGATCTCGTAGCAGATGGCAGCGCCATAGGCCGGCAGCCCCGGCAGACGAACCGTCTTCGGGCCTTCGCCAGGCCAGAAGTCGATCGTGCCCGGAACCAGCCGCGCCAGCCCCAGCGGCTCGGCAATGGCCCGAAGCGGCAGATATTCCCCGCCCGGCACCAGATGGGCCTTGTCATAGCGATTGACGATGCGGCCGGTCGAATCCAGCGCGAACAGGCTGTTGCGGATCGCAACCGCCTCGCCTGCCAAGTCCCGTTCGGCCTTGATCCCGCCGGTGAGCAGAAAGGCGCCATCCGGCAGCGCGCGGGTGACAAGGCGGGAAACCCAGGGGTTCTCGTCGGGCGGAAACTCGATCGCGCCTTCCGGCCAGACGATGGCGCGGAGCCTGGCGCGCTCCGCGTCGCCCAGCGCCGCGAGCGCGGCCTCGGTCGCCTCGACATGGGCGAGCAGGTGCCGTTCGGTTCCCCTGTCGCCGTGCTTCTCGGCCTGGCTGCTGTTCGGCTGGACCAGCATGACGAGCGACGGGCCGGGCGGAGGCGGTTCGAGCCGGAGGCGGGCGACACCGGGGAGCAGGAGCAGCGCTGCAACCAGCCCCACCGTGAGAGCGGCGCGCCACTGGCCGGTCGCGGCGAGCGCGACTGCAGTCGAGGCAAGGATGAGGAGCCCCGACAGCCCGTCAGCGCCGATGACCGCTGCCGCATCACGCACGCCGGGCAACGGCAGCAGTGCGAGCCCAGACGGGTTCCACGGGAAACCGGTGAACAGCCAGCCGCGCAGCAGCTCCGCCAGGGTAAGGCACCCGGCAACTGCGAGCGCAAGCGGCAACGGCCTTTCCGCCAGCCGTCGTGCCACCCACGCCCCCGCGGCTGGAAACAGCGCCAGAAACAGGGAAAGCCCGACATGGGCGACATGCCCGAACCAGGCGGGCATTGCCGACTGGTAGGTGAAGGCCTTGGCAAGCCATCCCAGCCCGAGGAGGAACTGCCCGGCGCCGAATCCGAAGCCGAGCGCGAAGGCCCTTCCTCGCGGCTGGCGGAGCAGCAGGAGGAACAGCGCCGCGTGGCCGGCCAGGGCAGCCGGCCAGAGATCATGGGGTGGAAAGGCCAGTGCAGTGGCAGTGCCTGCGGCCGGTGCCAGCATCCACTGCCATCCTGCAAGCAGCCGGCCGGACCAGGAGCGCGCCGGAACGGATGGAGAGGCCTGGTGCACGCCGGTTGCCCTAGCGCCACGCAGGGGATCGCGCCAACAGGCGTGCAGGCGGGCCTCAGCCGCCGGAGTTTGCATGCGGCAGGCGCAGCCGGCAGGAGGGCGGGATGGAGCCTGCAATCATCCTCGTCCGCCCGCAGCTTGGCATGAACATCGGCATGGTGGCCCGGGCGATGGCGAATTTCGGCCTTTCGGACCTTCGCCTGGTTGCCCCGCGCGACGGCTGGCCGAACCCTGACGCCGGTCCCCCTGCGGCCGGCGCAGACCATCTGCTCGACACTGCCCGCGTCTTCGAAACCGTCGCCGAAGCGCTCGCCGACTGCGAGCTGACCTTTGCGACCAGCTTCCGCCCGCGCGATCTGGTCAAGCCGGTCTGCGCGCCCCGCGAGGCCGTTGCCGCCATGCGCTGCAGCACCGGCAAGGCGGGGATCCTGTTCGGCCCCGAACGCAGCGGACTTGCAACCGATGACATCGTGATGGTGCAGACGCTTGTCACCATCCCTGCCGTGCCGACCTTTGCCAGCCTCAATCTCGCGCAGGCGGTGCTGGTCCTCGCCTATGAGTGGCATGTGGCCGATGCGCTGCCCCCGGCCTCACCCGAGCGGGTGCCAGCTCCGGCAGCGGATCTCGATGGCCTGCTCGGCCAGCTCAATTCCGCGCTGGAGGCGGTCGGCTATTTCCACCCGCACGAGCGGACAAGGGCGACCCAGCGCACGCTCGCCGGGATCCTCTCGGCTGCCCGCTTCACTGCCGAAGAAATCCGGACGCTGCGCGGGGTCATCCGCGCGCTTGCCCGCAACCAGGCTCCCGGCTCTGGTTCGGGCTAGCTCTCGTTCGGGCTAGCTCTCGTTCGGGATCGTGTAGCCCCGACCCCAGACCGTCTCGACGATCGGGGGGCAGCCGGCCTCGGCGAGCTTGCGCCTGAGCTTGCAGATGAAGACATCGATGATCTTCATCTCGGGTTCGTCCTGGCCGCCATAGAGGTGGGCGAGAAACATTTCCTTGGTGACCGTGGTCCCGCGCCGCATGGCGAGGAAGGCAAGGCACTGGAACTCCTTGCCGGTCAGCGGCACCGGGACACCGTCGACACTCGCCCGCCGGACGCTGAAATCGATGGTGAGGGGCCCGATCTCGATCGAGGTCGGCGCCGCTGCCCGCGATCGGCGGATGACGGCGTTGACCCGCGCCAGGAGCTCATCGGGGTGGAACGGCTTCACGACATAATCGTCGGCACCTTCCTGGAACCCTTCGAGCTTCACCGCGAGCGAGCTCTCGCCCGACAGGATGATGACCGGCATGTCGATCCGTCCGGCCCGGAGACCCTTCAGAACCGCCTGTCCCGGAAGGTCGGGGAGGGTGAGGTCGAGAAGGACGGCGTCGAACCTGTAGGCGCGGGCAAGCTCCAATGCATCTTCGCCGAGCGCGGTCACATAGACGGTGAAGCCGGCACCCTCGAGCATGCGCGCCAGCACGTCCGAGAGAAGCCTGTCATCCTCGACGAGCAGCAGCCGTGTCGTCTTCGGTGCGTCCCCGTCGGACGCCACGGACTGGACGGACGGGGACGGCGAGGGTTGCGCTGGCACCGAGAGCATGTCCCGCGTTGGCGGAGCCTTCACCTCGGTCGACGGTCCGATCCGCACCTGCCCGTCGGCGACTTCGGCGTCGCGGCCGTTCTCCGGCTGCCCGGTCTCGCCCTTGCGTCCCATGATCTCCATCTCCGGTCAGCCGGCTTCAGGCCTGTAGAGACGGCTGGATCGGCGCCGGATTCACTT
>CALLWN010000057.1 GCA_938016505.1 uncultured Sphingomonadaceae bacterium | reverse complement strand
ATCTTCATCGCGGTGGCGCGATTCTTGTGCTGCGAGCGTTCGGTCTGGCAGGCGACGATGATCCCGCTGGGCACATGGGTGATGCGGACCGCCGAATCGGTGGTGTTCACATGCTGGCCGCCTGCGCCGGATGACCGGTAGGTGTCGATCCGCAGGTCCTTGTCGTTCACCTCGATCTCGATCGAGTCGTCGATCTCGGGGTAGACCCAGACGCTGGCGAAGCTGGTGTGGCGCCGGGCGTTCGAATCGAACGGGCTGATGCGCACGAGCCGGTGCACGCCGCTTTCGGTCTTGGCCCAGCCATAGGCGCCCTCGCCCCTGACGAGGAGGGTGGCGGACTTGATCCCGGCCTGCTCGCCGGCGTGCTGGTCGATGAGCTCGGTTCGGAAGCCGCGGCGCTCGGCCCAGCGCTGGTACATGCGGAACAGCATCTCGGCCCAGTCCTGGCTCTCGGTGCCGCCGGCGCCGGCGTTGATCTCGATGAAGGCGTTGTTGGCATCGGCCTCGCCCGAAAGCAGGGCCTCCACCTTGTCGCGCTCGGCGCGCGCGGCGAGCGCCTCGAGCGCCTCGACGCCTTCGGCTGCGAGTGCCTCGTCGCCCTCGGCCTCGGCGAGCTCGATCAGTTCGACCGTGTTCCGGAGTTCGTTCTCGATCGTGCGGGTGGCGGTGATCGCCTCGTCGAGCTTGCGGCGCTCGCGCATCAGGGCCTGGGCGGCCTTGGGGTCATCCCAGAGCGCCGGGTCTTCCGCGCGGGCGTTCAGGAGGTCCAGCTTGCGGAGGGCCCTGTCCCAGTCAAAGAAACCTCCTCAGCAGGCCCACGGCCTGCTCGATCTTCCGGGCGTTGGCTTCGGCATCGGCGCGCATGGCATGGGAAATAGAAAGCTTGGTGTGGAAAGGAAAGCCCGGGGGCTTTTCGGGGGGCGCGCGCGTCCCCATGATGGCGGCATGGCCGTCTTCCGCTTCGACACCAGCTACGCCCGCCTGCCGGGCGTGCTGTTCGCACGCCAGCCCCCCGAGCCGGTGCGCGCGCCGCGGATCGTGGCGCTCAATGCGCCGCTCGCGGCCGAACTCGGGCTCGAGGCGGAGGCGCTCGACGCCGGGCTGCTCGCGGGCAACCGCCTGCCGGAGGGCGCGACCCCGCTCGCCATGGCCTATGCCGGGCACCAGTTCGGCCATTTCACCATGCTCGGCGACGGGCGCGCGGTGCTGCTTGGCGAGCATCTGACGCCGGACGGCCGCCGGTTCGACATCCAGCTCAAGGGCTCGGGGCGGACCCCGTTCAGCCGCATGGGTGACGGCCGGGCGGCGCTGGGGCCGATGCTGCGCGAGTATCTGGTCTCGGAAGGGATGCACGCGCTCGGCATCCCGACGACGCGCAGCCTTGCCGTTGTCGCAACCGGAGAGCCGGTGGTGCGCGAGACGCCGTTGCCGGGCGCAGTGCTGGTGCGGGTGGCGGCGAGCCATATCCGGGTGGGCACATTCCAGTTCGCCGCAGCCAAGCAGGACCGCGCAGCGCTCGAGGCGCTGCTCGCCCACAGCATCGCCCGCCACGCGCCCGCGGCAGCGCAGGCCGAGCGCCCCGCGCTCGCGCTTCTCGAGGCGACCATGGCGAAACAGGCGCGCCTTGTCGCCCGGTGGATGGGGGTCGGGTTCATCCACGGCGTCATGAACACCGACAACATGACGCTCTCGGGCGAGACGATCGACTATGGCCCGTGCGCCTTCATGGACGCCTTTGATCCTGCGGCCGTGTTCAGCTCGATCGACCGGCAGGGCCGCTATGCCTACATGAACCAGCCGCGGATCGCCCACTGGAACCTGGTGCGCCTCGCCGAGGCGATGCTGCCGCTGATCGACCCCGACGAGACGGTCGCGATCGGCCTTGCGAACGAAGCCGTGCAGCGGTTCCCGGCGCTGTTCGAGGCGGAGTGGCTGGGGGAGTTCAGGGCCAAGCTGGGGCTGGCGACGGCAGGCGCGGAGGACCGCGGCCTGGTCGAGATGCTCATGAAGGCGATGGCCGACACTGGTGCCGACTTCACGCTGGCGTTCCGTGCGCTTGCCGAAGCTGCGCCGCTGCCGGTCGACCCGCGCGACCAGCCGGCCTTTGCCCCCTTCATGGCGGCGTGGGAGGCGCGGCTTGCCGCGGAAGGCACCGACCCGGAAGCGGCGCGGGCGCGGATGCGGGCCGCGAACCCGGCGATCATCCCGCGCAACCATCAAGTCGAGCAGGCGCTGGCGGCAGCGGACGCGGGCGACATGGCGCCGTTCGAGCGGCTGCTCGCCGCCATCAGGCAGCCGTTCGCGCCGGAGGCCGGGGATGCGCCATACCGCGCACCGCCGCTGCCGCACGAGCGGGTCTACGCGACCTTCTGCGGGACCTGAGGCCCCGCTCTGCTGCTCCGGCCGGCCGCGAGCTGCCGGGCAGCCCATTTCTCGGCCTCGACCGCGAGCAGCAGCGCAACGCCCACGCCGACCACCATGGCCAGCTCCACCATGGTCAGCGCCTCGGTTGCGAAGATGCGCTGGAGCGGGGGCCAGTAGGTGAAGAGGAGCTGGGCAAGGGTGACGAGGCTGACGGCGACGAGGACTGCGGGCGTGCCGGCAAGGCCGGCGCGCGAGAGCCCGCTGGCGTGGCTGAAGCGGACTGCGAACAGGTAGAAGATCTCCATCGCGACGAGCGTGTTCACGACCAGCGTGCGGGCATGGTCGACGCTGTAGCCCGAGGCCTTGGCCCAGGCGAACACGCCGAAGGCGCCGGCGGTGAACAGGACCGAGACGAACAGGATGCGCCACAGCAGACGGCCCGAGAGGATCGGGACGTCGCGGTTGCGCGGCGGGCGCTGCATCGCGCCCTCCTCGCCCGGCTCGAAGGCGAGCGCGAGGCCGAGCGTGATGGCGGTCACCATGTTGACCCAGAGGATCTGGAGCGGGGTCATGGGAAGGACCAGGCCGAGCGCGAGCGCCGACAGGATGGTCATCGCCTCGCCGCCGTTGGTTGGGAGGGTCCAGCCGATCACCTTCATCAGATTGTCCCAGACGGTGCGGCCCTCGCGCACGGCGGCTGCGATCGAGGCGAAATTGTCGTCGGCGAGCACCATGTCGGAGGCTTCCTTGGCGGCCTCGGTGCCCTTTCGGCCCATGGCGACGCCGATGTCGGCGCGCTTGAGCGCAGGCGCGTCGTTGACGCCGTCGCCCGTCATGGCGACGACATGGCCCTGGCGCTGCAGCGCCTCGACGAGGCGCAGCTTGTGCTCGGGTGCGGCGCGGGCGAAGACCGCTGTGCCTTCGAGCCGCGCGGCGAGCGCGGCATCGTCGAGCAGGTCGATCTCGGCGCCGGTCAGGACCCCGGGCGCATCGGCAAGCGCGAGCGCCCCGGCGATGGCCCGCGCCGTTCCGGCATGGTCGCCGGTGATCATCTTGACGGCGATTCCGGCGCGGCGGCAGGCGGCAACCGCCTCGATCGCCTCGGGACGCGGCGGGTCGAGGAAGCCGGCAAGCCCGAGCAGGCGCGCGCCCGCAAGGTCGGCGAGCGTGTCGGCCGGTTTTTCGGCGAAGGCGAGGACGCGCAGGCCCCGGTCGGCGAGCGCCATGGCCTTGTCCTGCCAGGCGGCGAGGTCGGCGGGGGCGAGCGCGCACAGTGGCAGCACGGCTTCCGGCGCGCCCTTGATGGCGGCGAGCGTCCGGCCTTCGGCGCGGCGGTCGAGCGTTGCCATCAGCCGGGTCTCGGGGGAGAAGGGGAGAAGATCGAGCCGCTCGGCGCTGGCCCGGGCGTCGTTGAGGCCGGCCTTCATGGCGAGCGTGACGAGGGCGCCTTCCATCGGGTCGCCATCGACGATCCACTGGCCGTCGCGGCTTGTGACCCTGGCGTCGTTGCACAGGAGGCCGGCGGTCGCGAGCGCGCCGACCTCGGGATCGGCGCCGCCCTCGATTGCGCCCTCGGGCCCGTAGCCGACGCCCGAGACCGTGCGCGGGCCGGAGGGCAGGACGAGGGCAGTGACCGCCATCTCGTTGCGGGTGAGGGTTCCGGTCTTGTCGGAGCAGATGACGGTGACCGAGCCGAGAGTTTCCACTGCCGGCAGGCGGCGGATGAGGGCGTGGCGCGCTGCCATGCGCCGGACCCCGATCGCGAGGGTGACGGTGAGGACAGCGGGAAGGCCCTCGGGAATGGCGGCCACCGCAATGCCGACGACGAGCATGAAGGCCTCGTCCGCGCCCTGGCCGCGGGCCAGCACGGCGAAGCCGAAGGCGAGGACCGAGAGGGCGAGGATGAGGAAGGTGAGCTTGCGGGCGAAGCGGCCCATCTGCTGCATGAGCGGGGTCTCGCGCTCGCCGACCCCGGCGAGCATGCCCGAGATCCGGCCGAGCTCGGTCTCGGCACCGGTTGCAACCACCACGCCCATGCCCTGGCCGGCAGCGACGAAGGTGCCGGCGAACGCCATGCCGACCCGGTCGCCGAGCGGGGCATCGGGCGGGGATGGGGCAGTGGTCTTGTCGACCGGCAGCGATTCGCCGGTGAGCACGGCCTCGTCGAGGCGCAGGCCGCGGGCCTCGAGGAGGCGGGCGTCGGCCGCGACCCGGTCGCCGGCCTCGAGGAGGAGGATGTCGCCGGGGACGATCGCTGCTGCCGGCACCGTCTGGCGCTGGCCGTCGCGCAGGACCGAGGCCCGCGGGTCGATCATGGCGCGGATGGCGGCGAGCGCCTGTTCGGCGCGGCCTTCCTGGAGGAAGCCGATGGCAGCGTTCACCACCACGACGGCGAGGATGACGAGCGAATCGACTCCATGGTCGAGCCCAGCGGAGACGGCGGCGGCGGCGAGCAGGAACCAGATGAGCGGGTTGTCGAACTGGCGGGCGAGCCGCCGGAGCGGGCCGGCCGCCCGGCGTTCGGGAAGCCGGTTTTCGCCGTGGCGGGCGAGCCGGGCCTCGACCTCGCCCGCGCCGAGGCCGGCGCGCGACGCCCCGAGCCGGGCGAGCACGTCGGCGGCCTCGGCGGCGTGGCTCGGCAGTGGCCCCGGCGGGGCGGCTGGCCGGTCGTCGCCCATTGCGCCATGTTGCAGCGCAACGCCGCCTTGGCAAGGCCGGGTGGCGGGCCGGCCCCGGCCCGCCGTCCCGGATCGGCCCGGCTCTGCCCGGTTGAGCCTGGTTCAGAATGCCAGTTCGATCCCGCCGTTGATGCCGCGGGCCTCGCCCGGGGCGAAGGCGGCGGCATCGCGCCCGCCGAGGTTGTTCTGGGCGGCGATCACGGTGGAGGCGTAGCGCGCGTTGCCGAGGTTGCGGGCGTCGATGAAGGCGGTCAGCCGTTCGCCGCGCCAGCCTGCCCGAAGCCCGACGACCGCCCGGCCATCGTCGCGGAGCGTGTTGGCATAGTCGGCGTAGCCGCCCTTCGGCACCACCGCCATCGCTGCTCCGGCGAACAGGCCGCGCGGTGCGTCATAGTCGAGGCGAAGCTCGATCACGTGGGGCGGCTGGACCGGAAGCCGGTTGTTGCCCCAGGTTGGGTCGGCGGCGAAGCGGGCGTCGATGAAGGTCCAGCTGGCGCCAAGGCGCAGCCGGTCGCCAGCCTGCCAGCGGGGGCGTGCAAGGTCGGCCGCGGCTGCGGCTTCGATGCCGACCCGGCGCGTGCGATCGGCATTGCCCACGCTGCTCACGACCTGGGCGACGAAGTCGGCGGTGGAGACAATTTCGCCGGCGAGCCAGCTCGTGAAGAGGGTGACATCGAGCTCGACCGGGCCGAGGCGTCCGCGCCCGCCGGCTTCCACGCTGGTCATGCGCTGCTGGTCGAGAGCGTTGATGACCGGGCGGCGCGGGTTGGCGCCATTGACCAGCATCTCGCCCGAACCCATGCCCATCACGTTGGTCAGCAGCATGTCGAAGGTGGGGGCTTCGGCGACCCGGTTGCCTGCAAGGAACAGGCTGAAGCCGGGCCTGACGGCGAAATCGACCACGCCGCTGGCGATGACCGCGGAATGGTTGCGGGCGTAGGCCGCCTCGGGCCGGGCCGGTCGGGTCGGGACATTGTCGCTGATCCGCCGCCTGTTCCAGCTCCCTCCGGCGGCGAGATCGGCGGTCAGCCGGTCGCCCAGCGGCAGGCTGGCGAGTGCGACTGCGGTCAGGCGTTCGGCTGTCAGGTCGTTGTCCGCCCAGAGCAGGGTGCGGGTGCCGGTGAAGCTGGGGATGGTGCCGCCGCCGTTCAGGTAGAGGCGCTGGCGGCGGCCGCCCTGCTGCCAGACGATGTCGGCGCCGAGGGTCGCCGTCTGGCCACCGAGCGGCAGGTCATGGGCGAGGCGGGCGCGCGCGCTCCAGTCCTCGCTCCGTTCCAGCTGCACGTCGCGGCGGCGGAAGTCGACGTCGGTTGTGAGGAAGGCGGCGTCGAGGTCGAGCCGGGTCGCGCCGAAATCGAGGCCGAGGCCGGCGCTGGCCCGCACCCGCTCGGCGCGGCGGCGCCAGTCGCCGCGGACATTGCCGGGCTGGGCGGCGCGGCTGCCGGCGTTGATCTCGGCGAGTGTCTGCGGGCCGGGCAGCTCGAGGCGGCTCTCGCTCCAGAGAAAGCCGGTGCGCATCGTGACGGCATCTGAGAGCGCGAGCCGGCCGCCGGCATTGGCGTGGGCGGCGGACTGGGCGTTGAAGTCGCGGAAGCCCTGCTGGCCATAGCCGCTGACGGAAAGAAAGCCTTGGCCCCGGCCTTCCGACACCGAAACCAGCCCCTGCGCGCGGCGTCGGCCGAAGCTGCCACCCTCGCCGCGGGCGAGGCCAGAAGCGCCGGGGGCGGGCGCCGGGTCACGGAAGTCGACGATGCCGCCCAGCGCACCCGCCGCCGCGCGCGCCCCGCGGCCGCCGCGCAGCACGCGCACTTCGCCGATCGCAAGCGGTTCCACCCATTCGACGAAGTCGAAGCTGCTGTCGGCGTAGGTCATCGGCAGGCCGTTGAGGCGCAGGTCGATGCCGCGGCCGGCCGGCTGGGTGCCGCGCTGCAGTCCCGAGCCGCGAATGGCGAAGCGCGGGTGATCCACCCCGCCGAACACCGGCTCGACGAGGAGGCCGGGCGCGCCGCGGAACAGGTCGTCGAGAGTGGAGAGCCGGCCTTCGCGCGGCGGGGTGATGGTGGAGACGTCGGGGCGATTGCCGGCCGCGCGCTGGCCGACGACGATGATGGTCTCGATGGGCGGCGTGGTGGCCGTGCTGGCGAGCGCGGGGCCGAGTGGCGCGAGCGCGAGGAGAGCGAGAGTGAGGCGTGGGGACGCAACGGACATGGGACAGGCATCCATGACGAGAGGAGCGGAACCGGCCCGCCGCGGGGGCGGGGCCGGATCCCGGGGAGGCGTGCGGGAACGGGGCCCTTGCGGGCCGGTCAGGCGCGGGCGGGCGGACCTGTCGCCGGGGGCACGCCCGGGAAGGTGGAGCCGGCGGCGCCGGCCTGTGCGGGCGCGTCGGCCGCGAGGCTGCGCAGGAGGGCCGGGCGCGCGGTCGCGGGCGGCTCCGGGGGGAGTGCCGGTGCGGCG
>CALLWN010000056.1 GCA_938016505.1 uncultured Sphingomonadaceae bacterium | reverse complement strand
GCCGAGGTGAGCGTCGCCCCCACCCCGCCGGCGACCGAGGCGGGAACGATCTGGTTCGAAAAATCCATGGTGAAGACCGTTGCGTCGATGTTCAGCCCGGGGGCGACGGTGCCGCGGATGCCAACCTCGCCATTCCAGCTGAGCTCGGGGTCGAGATCGACCGAGCCGCCGGCCACAGTGAGGATATCTTCGACTCGGGGCGGGGCGAAGCCGCGGTGGACGCCGCCATAGAGGACGAGGCGGTCGGCAAGATCGAAGGTTGCGCCGAAGCCGGGGATGATCGCGGCGAGGCTGGTGGTGCCGCTGGTGATCGCAGTCTTCTCCCCCGTCGGGCGGCCGCCGGCGAGGATGTCGACCGGCAGGTTGACGCGGGTATAGTCGATGAACTCGCCGCGCACGCCGGGGATGAGGGCGAGCCGGCCGAAATCGAGCGTGGACTGGACGAAGGCGGAAACGGCGCGGGCTTCGCGCCGGTTGTTCTCGCGCACGCCGGCGTTGACGCTGGCGCCGGGGGTGCGGGCCGTCGGCGTGTCGCCGTTCCACTGGCGGCGGGCCTGGTCCTCGCTGTGCCACCCGAGGCCGATCTCGGTTTCGCCGCCGATGCGGCCGCCAAGGGCTTCGGCGTGATCGAGGGTGAGGCGGGTCTCCACACCCCAGGTGTCATAGCTTCGGAGACGGCCCTCGTTGCCGCAGCTGGTGGACAGGTTGGCCATGCCGCCGCAGGCCGGGTCGGAGGAATCATTGGGGCGCTGGTTGGAGTTGGAGGACTGCCGCCACCAGTCGCGACGGAAGTGGAAATAGTAGCCGGTGGTGCGCAGCTCGACCCCGTCGGCGAGATCAGCCCGGTGGGCGAGGCTCGCCCCCCAGCGCACGGCGTCGAAGCGATCGTTGACGAAGGGGTTGGCGCGCGGGTCGGCAGCGAACTCGGCGCGGCGGAGGCCGGAATAGCTGATGTCGCTCGCTTCCTCGAAGCGGGAGACCTTGACGGTGACGGACTGGCGGTCGCCGAGGTCCCACGCGCCCTTCAGGAAGATGTCGGTGAAGCGCAGCCTCTGGTTGTCGCGCGCGCCGGCCGACTCCTTGTGGTTGGCGTGGAGCAGCACCCGGCCCCCGGCGAGCGGACCGCCGAGGCGGCCATCGACCGACCAGGTGCCGCGGTTGCCGCCCTGCCCTGAAATGTTCGCGATGGGCCGTTCGGGAAGCGCGGGGGTGATGTAGTTGATGACGCCGCCGATCGTCTGCGGGCCGAACCGGACCTGTGCGGCGCCCTTCAGCACTTCGATCCGGTCGAAGCGTTCGATCGGCGGATGATAGTAGCTGGCATTGTCGCCATAGGGCGCAAACGCCAGCGGGATGCCATCCTCGAGCAGGAGCACCTTGGTCGAGCGGGTGGGATTGAGGCCACGAATGCCGATGTTGGGCCGCGCGCCGACCCCTTCCTCGTCGCGGGGAAAGACGCCTGCGACCTGGCGCAGGGCCTCGTTCACGCTGAAGACGCGGGAACGGACAAGATCCTCGGATGTGACCACTGCGCCCGAGCCGGCGATGTCGAGCAGCCGCTCGGGTGCACCGATGACGATGATGTCGGCGGGGGTGGACGAGGCTGCGGCGAGGAGGAGGCTGGCAACCGCGCCGGCGCCTGCGTCGCTGGGCGCGCTGGCGACGTCTCCGTCCGGCTCGGCCTCGGGCGCGCCGGGCGCTGCGGCTGCTGCGGCTGCTGCGGGCGCCGGGACCGCGAGGATGGCGAGGATGGCGAGAAGCGGGAGGAGGGACCGGCGGTTGGGCGCCGTGCACGGGGATTTCTTGCAACTCATTCTCACTCTTGGCTAGCGTCGACCAGGCCGGCAGGCAAGAATTTTCTTGCAGGCGATTTGCAGGGGCGCGAATTCGGGGCTGGGGAACGGGGCATCGCGCCCCGCCCCGCCGCTTGCCTCGCCGAAGCGCTTCGCCTATGGCGCGCCGTTCCCGGCGCACCCTGGAGGCGGCGGGCACTGGGCTGTTGGAGAAAAGCATGTCTGATGTGCTGACGCTGCCGGCGGAAGCACGCGCGACGGTTGGCAAGGGAGCCTCCCGCGCGATGCGCCGGCAGGGCCGCGTTCCCGCGGTCATCTACGGTGGCAAGGCGCCGCCGCTTGCCATCCATGTCGAGGAGAAGCTGCTGGTGAAGCAGCTCTCGACCGGCCATTTCATGAACTCGGTGGTCGAGATCGAAGTCGATGGCGAACGCCATCGCACGCTCCCGCGCGACGTGCAGTTCCATGTCGTGACCGACCGGCCGATCCATGCCGACTTCCTGCGGGTCGGGACGGACTCGCTGGTGACGGTCGAAGTGCCGGTGACGTTCATCAACGAGGCGGCCTCGCCGGGCCTGAAGCGCGGCGGTGTGCTCAACGTGGTCCGCCACGAGGTCGAGCTCAGGGTGCCGGCCGACCGGATCCCCGACAGCCTCGTGGTCGATGTGACCGGCTACGACATCGGCGCGTCGATCCACATCTCGGCGGTTGCGCTTCCCGAGGGCGCCACGCCGGTCATCGAGCGCGACTTCACGATCGCGACCATCGTGGCGCCCTCGGGCCTCAAGTCCGAGGAAGCTGCCGAGGGCGAGGCGCAGGGCTGACGATGCGGGTCTTCGCCGGGCTGGGGAACCCCGGCCCGGCCCATGCCGGGCATCGCCACAATGTCGGGTTCATGGCGCTCGATGCGATCCATGCCGCCCATGGCTTTCCGACGTGGAAGGCGAAGTTCCGCGGGCTTGCGAGCGAGGGCCCGCTCGGCCCGGCGAGGGTGATGCTGCTCAAGCCGCAGACATTCATGAACGAGAGCGGCCGGAGCGTGGGCGAGGCATTGCGGTTCCTGAAGCTCGGGCCCGAGGCGCTGAGCGTCTTCTATGACGAGCTCGACCTGCCGCCATTCCGGGTCAAGGTGAAGACCGGCGGGGGTGCGGCCGGGCACAATGGCATCCGCTCGATCATCGCCCATGTCGGGCCGGAGTTCGAGCGGGTGCGAATCGGGATTGGCCACCCCGGCGATCGCGAGCGGGTGACGCCCCATGTGCTGGGCAACTGGGCGAAGGCGGAAGGCCAGCCGCTTGCCGCGCTGCTTGCCGACATCGCCGAGCTCGCGCCGCTGCTTGCCGCCGGTGATGCGGTGCGCTTCATGAACGACCTGGCCTTGCGCCAGGGCCGGGGGGACTGAGATGGGTTTCAGGTGCGGGATCGTGGGGCTGCCCAATGTCGGCAAGTCGACCCTGTTCAATGCGCTGACCGAATCGGCAGCGGCCGAGGCGGCCAACTACCCCTTCTGCACCATCGAGCCCAATGTCGGGCAGGTCGCAGTGCCCGACCCGCGGCTCGACGCGATTGCCCGGATCGCCGGCTCGGCGCGGATCGTGCCGACGAGCCTCGCCTTTGTCGACATCGCCGGGCTGGTGCGCGGGGCCAGCAAGGGCGAGGGGTTGGGCAACCAGTTTCTCGCCAACATCCGCGAGGTCGACGCCATCATCCATGTGCTGCGCTGCTTCGAGAGCGCCGACATCACCCACGTGGAAGGCCGGGTGGACCCGATTGCAGACGCCGAGACGGTCGAGACCGAGCTGATGCTGGCCGATCTTGACAGCCTCGAGCGGCGGGTGCCGACGCTCCGGAAGAAGGCGCAAGGGGGAGACAAGGAGGCGAAGGCGGCCGCGCGCATTCTCGGTGAGGCACTCGAGCTGCTGCGGGCTGGCAAGCCCGCGCGCCTCGCCGCGCCGCGCGACCCGGACGAGGCCCGCCACCTGGCGCAGGCCCAGCTCCTGACTGCCAAGCCGGTCCTCTATGTCTGCAATGTCGACGAGAGGTCGGCTGCGACCGGCAATGCCCATTCGGCCCGCGTGGCGGAGAAGGCGCGGGCCGAGGGCGCGGGCTGTGTCATCGTTTCGGCGGCAATCGAGGCCGAGATCGTTTCCCTGCCGCCGGAGGAACGCGCCGACTTCCTCGCCTCGCTTGGGCTCACCGAGACCGGTCTCGCCCGGGTGATCCGGGCCGGCCATGACCTGCTCGGGCTCGTCACTTTCTTCACGGCCGGCCCTAAGGAAGCGCGGGCCTGGACGGTTGCCAAGGGCGCGACCGCGCCCCAGGCGGCCGGGGTCATCCATTCCGATTTCGAGACGAAGTTCATCCGGGCAGAGACCATCGCCTTCGAGGATTTCGTGGCATTGGGCGGCGAGGCAAAAGCGCGCGAGGCCGGCAGGCTGCGCGCCGAGGGCAAGGCCTACCAGGTTCAGGACGGGGACGTGATGCACTTCCTCCACGGCGGCTGACGGGCCGGGCAGCGACCGGGCGGCGACCGGGCAGCGGGAGGGGCGATGGTCTCGGTTGATCGGGTGATGAAGCTGCGCTCGGGGCTCGAGGCGCGCCTGCTCAAGGTCTCGGTGCAGGCGACGCTGCTGATCGCCGCGATCGGAGTCGGCCTGGGGCTCCTCGCCAGCTCGACCGCGATCGTGTTCGACGGCTTCTTCTCGGGCATTGACGCTGCGGTCACCTGGCTCAGCCTGGTGGTCGCAAGGCTCATCCCGCTTGCCGGCAACCGCCGGTTCCAGTTCGGCTTCTGGCACCTCGAGCCGCTGGTGCTCGGCCTCAAGGCGAGCCTGCTCATCGCCCTTGTCGGCTATGCCTTCGTGACCTCGGTGACGGCGATCCTGGTGGGGGGCTACACGCCGGATTTCGGGCTGGGCCTCGTCTACGCCGCGGTCGTATCGGCCATCTGCTTTGCCATGTGGGCGTGGATGCGGCGCGAGAATGGGCGGATCGACTCCGGCCTCGTCCGGCTCGACGTCAAGGCCTGGCTGATGTCGGGCGTGATCACGGCCGTGCTGCTCCTCGCCTTTGCGGCTGCGCTCGTGATGCCCGGCACGCGGTTCGAGCCCTGGCTTCCCTATGTCGACCCGGGTGCGCTCGCGCTGCTTTCACTGATGCTGCTGCCGCTGCCGCTCAGGGAAGCGCGGACCGCCTTTCTCGAGATCTTCGAGGTGGTGCCGCGGACGCTCGACGCAGCGGTCCGCGCTGCAGTTGCGGGCACGCTCGCGCCGCACGGGTTCACCGCGTTCGAGACCTATGTCCAGAAATCGGGCCGGGCGCTGTTCGTCGAGGTCGCCGTGCTGACCGAGCCAGACTTCGCCCGGCCCATGCACGAGCTGGACGCGTTGCGCACGGCGCTCGGCGAGGCCATCACGGAGGCGACCGGGACCGAAGGCCCCGATCTGTGGCTGACCGCCATCTTCACGGCCGACCCGGCGCAGATGTGAGCGAGACCGGGGGCGGGGGCGTCAGAAGCTGAAGCGCGCCGAGAGCCGGATGTCGCGGCCCGCGAGCGGCGCAAAATCCTTGATGAGGCTGGCGTGGCGGCGGGCGTCGACGTCGAACAGGTTGTTCGCCTGCAGAACCAGGATCGAGCGGCTGTCGGCCCCGAGGGGGCGCCAGCTGACCGAGAGGTTGACCATGGTCCAGCCGTCGGTGGGCAGTTCGGAGGCTGCGACCCGGTCCTGTGCGGTTGCATGCTCGATCTCGACCCGGCCGCCCCACGGGCCAAGGTCTGCCTCGAGCCCACCGAGGACGCGCAACGGCGGGATCTGCGGGAGCGGACTTCCGTCGGCAAGGCTTGCCCTGACCCAGTCGGCGAGGAAGGTGGCCCGAAGCTCCGTCTCTCCGAAGCGGGCGACCCGCAGCTCGCCGTCGAGTTCGATGCCGGTGAAGCGGGCCCTGTCTTGCCGGTAGAGGAAGACGGGGAGACCATCTTCCACATCCTCGGTCGGATCGAGATAGATGAAATTCCCGAACCGGCTGTGGTAGACGGACAGATCGGCGCGCCAGCCCTGGCTCCGGCCACGCAGCGTGCCCTCGATCCCGTCTGACCGTTCCTTGGCGAGGTCGGGATCGCCGACCTCAAAGGCCTGTGTCGCGAAGTGCGGGCCGTCGGTCAGCAGCTCCTCGGCGGCAGGCGCGCGTTCGGCATGGGTGTAGGAGAGGCCGACGCGCAGGCCGGCGCCCAGCGGCACCGATGCGCCGACCGAGACCGAGACGGCGTTGAAGCCGCGATCGAACCCGACAGCGTCGGACCGGACCGCGCTGTGCTCGAACCGGCCCGAGGCTTCGGCCTTGAACCGGCCGAGATCGAACTCCTGGAGGGTGAAGAGGCCGAACTGGCTGGTCCGGTTCTCGGGGATATAGGCTTCCTCGCCTTCGGCGCGGAGCTTGCGCGACAGGAACTGGAGCCCGGAGGCGCCCTTCCAGCCGCCGGACTCGCGCTGGATCGCCTCGAGCCGCATCTCGCCTGCCTTCGAGCGGAAGGTCGTGCCGATCTCGCCGGTGTCCTCGATCTCGTCGTGGGTGTAGTCGGCGTAGCCGCCGCGCAGCTTCAGGCGCTCGACAAACCCGCCGCCGAGGCCGGCGTCGAGCCGAAGGTCGAAGCGGGTCTGGCGCATGTCGAGGGTGATGTCGCCTTCCGCTTCCTCCTCGGGGTCGAGGGCAAGGCGATTGGGGACACCGTAGCGGCTTTCGAGCCGGGTGACCGAAACGCCGAGCGACGAATCGCCTGCGAAGAACAGGGTGGCGCCGCCGGCTGCGTCCCAGGTGCGGGCCTGGCTGTTGGGAAGTCGCCCGGACAGTTCATAGTCATCGGGGTCGAGGCCCGCTTCGGCCGCCGCATCGCGGATGGCGCGCGAATAGACGAAGCCGCCCACCCGCATGTCCCTCGCGTCGAGGAAGCTGCCATCGACATGGACCACAAG
>CALLWN010000055.1 GCA_938016505.1 uncultured Sphingomonadaceae bacterium | reverse complement strand
GGTCTCGCCGGTGCCGTCGATCAGAACCGCGCCATCGTCGCCGAAGTCGAACACGACCCGCTTGCCGGCGATCGCGCCATTCTTCTCCACCCGCTCCTTCATGCCGGCAGTGATCTCGGTCAGGCTCATCTCACTCTCCCTCGCTCAGGACACAACCACTCATGCACACCCAGTCATCCACATCTCGTCCGGCGCCCCCAGTCCGGCGCCCCCAGTCCGGCACCCCCAGTCCGCCGGCCCGGTCACTTCCGTGCCGGCGCAGCGTCCGGCCTCGCGGCCGCAGGCGCCCCGGGCACCGGGGCTTCGGGACCAGCCGCGGCGGACACAGGGGCTTCAGAACCAGCCGCCTCGGGAACAGGCGCCTCGGGCATCGCAGTCGCCAGCGGGTCGGCCATCGCCGGCCCGGCCCCAGCGTCGGCGAGCCGCCCGCCGGGGTCGTCCGCCACCACGTCGGCAACCGCCGTGTCCGCGATCGCCGCCTCGAGCTGGGCAAGCTCCGATTCCGACATCTGCACTTCGCCCGCAGCCGGCCCGTCGTCCGCCTCGGCCGCCTTGTCGGCGCCACCGCACGCCGCCACGCCAAGGCCCAGCGCCAGCAGCATTGCCCGCATCGTCTCTCCCTCGCCAGCCGCGCCGCAGGGCGCGCAAGGCCGCCTAGCGGCCTTTGCCGGGCGTCTCAAGCGCAATCGGCCCAGGCGCAATCGGCCCAGGCGCAATCGGCCGGCCCGCACCGCGCCCCGTTCCCAGCCCGGCGAGAAAGCCCTCCGCCTCGGCCACCAGCGCCTGGTCCAGCGCCGCCATCCCCGCGCCGGGCACCAGGTCGCAAAGCCGCGTCACCCGGCCGCCGGTCAGCCCGCACGGCACGATCGCATCGAACGCGGAAAGGTCGGGCGCGACATTGAGCGCCATCCCGTGAAAGCTCACCCACTGCCGGACCCTGAGGCCGATCGCCCCGATCTTGGCTTCCGCATCCCCCTCGCCCACCCAGATGCCGGTGCCCGTCGCGCTCTGCCGCGCCGCCACCCCGAGCCTTGCCAGCGCCGCGATCGCCCAGCCCTCGAGCCCCGCCACCAGCCGCCGCACATCGCGCCCGCGCCGCCTGAGGTCGAGCATCACATAGACCACCCGCTGCCCCGGCCCGTGCCAAGTGTATCTGCCGCCCCGCCCCGCCGCCACCACCGGGAACCGCTCCGGCTCCAGCAGATCCTCCGGCCGCGCCGAGGTGCCGGCCGTCACCACCGGCGCATGCTCCAGAAACCAGACGAGCTCGGCAGCCTCGCCCGCCGCGATCGCCGCCACCTCGCGCTCCATCCGCGCCAGCGCCTCGCCATAGGGCACAAGACCCTCCGCCACCTCGAACCGCACCTCCGCCGGCATCGCCGCCACATCGGACATCTTCGCCCTTCCATTCCCTTGCAGCCCGGGTTAGCATGCCGCTGACAGTTCAGGGGAAAGCCTGATGGATCAGCAGAAGGCTCGTCAAGAGCAGGCTGGCGCAGGGCTGCAGGCGCGCGGCGGATTCGGCTTGCGCGGCGGCCGGGGCCTGCGCGCCGCGCTCGCCCTCGCGCTCGTCGCCTCCGGGCTTGCAACCGGCCTCGCCCCGGCGCCCCTCGGCCCGGCGCCGGCGGCCGCCAACAGCCTCTTCGGCCAGTCCCGCTACGCCGCCCTCCTCCTCGACGCCGGCACCGGAGAGGTGCTCTACGCCCGCCAGCCCGATGCCGAGCGCTTCCCCGCCTCCATCACCAAGGTGATGACGCTCTACCTCGTCTTCGAGCGGCTCGCCGCCGGCCAGATCCGCCTCGACGATCCCGTCACCATCAGCGCCTACGCCGCCTCCCAGCGCCCCTCCAGGCTCGGCCTGAAGCCCGGCCAGACGCTCAGCGTCGACCAGGCCATCCGCGCGCTCACCACCAAGTCCGCCAACGACATCGCCGTCGCGATCGCCGAGCATGTCGCCGGCTCCGAGGCGCAGTTCGCCCGCCTCATGACCCACCGGGCCCGCGCCCTCGGCATGGCGAACAGCCGCTTCGTCAACCCCTCGGGCCTGCCCGACAGCCGCCAGGTCACCACCGCGCGCGACATCGCCACCCTCTCGCTCGCCCTCATCCGCGACTTCCCCCAATATTACCCCTATTTCCAGCAGCAGCAGTTCGTCTTCCAGGGCCGCGCCATGCCCAACCACAACCACCTGCTGCGCACCATGCCCGGCGTCGACGGCATCAAGACCGGCTTCACCAATGCCGCGGGCTTCACGCTTGCCGCCTCCGCCGTGCGCGACGGCCGCCGCCTCGTCGCCGTCGTCCTCGGCAGCCCCACCCGCCCGGGGCGCGACGCCAATGTCGAGGCCCTGCTCGCCTCGGGCTTCAACGTGCTCGCCGCCCGCAGCCGCGGCCAGTCGGTCGAGGTCGCCGACCTCCTCGCCGAACCGGCCGACCTCAACGACGCCCTCCTCTCCCGCCTCGTCGAGCAGGGCAGCGCCGACCCGACCCCGCGCCGCTGACCGAAACAAAAACACTTCACCGCCGCCGGCATTCCCGTTACGCCTCGCCGGGAACTTCGCAGAACGGGGGTCGGCATGCCACACCAGCATCCACTCGGGTCTCGGGCCAGCGCCCGGGTCTCCCGCCGCGCCCTCCTCGCCGGCATGGGCGCCTCTGCAGTCGGCATCTCGCTCACCGGCTGCGGCAAGTCCGACGAGCGCCGCCTCAACTTCTACAACTGGCAGGACTATATCGGCGAGACCACGCTCGCCGACTTCCGCCAAAAGACCGGCGTCCGGGTCAACGCCTCCTACTTCGCCACCAACGACGAGCTGTTCGCCAAGCTCAAGGCCGGCAACCCCGGCTACGACGTCATCGTCCCCTCCAACGAGTTCGTCACCCGCATGCGCGAGGCCGACATGCTCGTCCCCCTCGACATGGCGAAAATCCCCAACCTCGCCAACATCGACCCAGGCTTCCAGCAAGCCGACTGGGATCCAGCGCCGCGCCACTCGGTTCCCTACACCTGGCTCGTCCTCGGCATCGGCTACCGCAAGTCGCGCGTCAGCGAGGTGCCCGACAGCTGGAAATGGCTCTACGACAGCGATCTCTACAAGGGCCGCATCGCCCTCCTGACCGACGCCGCCGACCTCATCCGCATCGGCGCCAAGTACATGGGAAAATCGCTCGTCGGGGTCGATGCCCCAACCGCCAGGGCGGTCGCCGACATGCTGGGCCGCCAGAAGCCCAGCATCCGCCGCT
>CALLWN010000054.1 GCA_938016505.1 uncultured Sphingomonadaceae bacterium | reverse complement strand
CCTCGACAATGTGCTGGTGACGCAGACGGCCGCGATCCCCGAGCCGGCCACCTGGGCGATGCTGGTCGCCGGTTTCGGCCTCGTCGGCGCCGCCGCGCGTCGCCGCCGCCCGGCGCACGCCTGACCAACATGCGGGCGGGTGGGAAGGCTGGCCTTCCCACCCGCGCCGTTTCAGGGCACGGCGCCGCCATGACCCTGCGGCCCGCCCCGCCGCCGCCTGCCGGGCACGGCAGTCCGGAAGGGCGGATCGTCCGCGGCGTGCTCGTTGCCATGCTCGCCGTCGGCATTGCGCTCGCAGTCTGGCTGCTGCGCCAGCTCATCCTCATTGCTTGCGCGCTCGTCGCGCTCATGTTCGGCGAGCGGAACCGGGGGCGCTGACCAGCGCCGGCCCTTTCCCCCGGCACCGATTGCAGGCATGGAAGGCGGGTGAACGAGGCCCTTCGTCCGCCACCCATCCTGTCGGAGCGGTCAGGTCGCGCCGGCGAAGCCGCTCGGGCCTATCGCGGCGGCCTCCTGTTCATGGCGGCAGTCGGCACGGCCATCCTCGTCTGGCAGCTCTCCCAGCTGCTCCTCATCGTGTTCGCCTGCGGGCTTGTCGCGATGATGGTCTTCCAGTTCGCCAGTGCGCTCCGGCGGCGCCTGCGGCTGCCCTTCTGGCTCGCCTTCACGCTCGCCGTGGTGCTTCCGCTTGCCTTCATCGTCGCGGCCTTCTCGCTGTTCGGCGCAGCGATGGCGACCCAGTTCGAGCTCCTGCTGCAGTCGCTGCCTGCCGCGCTCGAGGCAGCCAAGGGCATGCTGATGGCGAGCGAGCCGGGCCGCCGCATCCTTGCCGAAGTGCCAGGCCTGATGCCGACTGGCGCCACGGTCATCGAGGTGGCGCAGTCGGTCGTCTCGAACGTCGGGACCGTGCTCTCGATGGTTGCCATCATTCTCGTCGGCGGGATCTACTTTGCCGCCCAGCCCAAGCTCTACACCCGCTCGCTCCTCGCGCTCGTGCCGCCGCGGTCGCGCGTGCGGGCCACCCGCACCTGGAGGCGTGTGGTCGGGTCGCTGCACGCCTGGCTCAGGGCCCAGGGCGTGGGCATGGCCTTCGTCGGGCTCGCGACCGGGGTCGGGCTGTCGGTGGTCGGGATCCCGGGCGCGCCGGCCATCGGGCTCGTCGCGGGCCTGTGCGAATTCGTGCCCTATCTCGGCACCTTCGTGGTCGCCCTGCCGGCGATCCTCATCGGGTTCTCGATCAGCGTCGAGACCGGCATCTGGACCATCCTCGTCATCATCGCCGTGCAGCAGGTCCAGGGCAATCTGGTCTCGCCGCTTGCCCAGAGCCGGCTTGCCGACCTGCCGCCGGCGCTCACCATCTTCTCGCTGGTGGCCTTCGGCCTGCTGATGGGGCCGCTTGGGGTCATCCTCGCGGTGCCGCTTACGGTCGTCGGCGTGGCGCTGCTGCGCGAACTCGTCATCCAGCGGCGCCGGGCGCCCTAGTCGGCTCCCATCTCGCGCAGAAGGTGGCCAGCGCCGTCGACCCGGCCCATCACGAAGCGCATGTAGCGCGCGTCGACTGCGATCGTGCGTGTGGTCGCGTCATCGAACCACCAGTCGGAGAGCATGCCCTCGAGCGTGCCGTCGAACGCAAGCCCCACCAGCTCGCCCCGCGCATTCATCACCGCCGAGCCGGAATTGCCGTTGGTGATGTCGGTTGTCGAGAGGAAGTTGACCGGAAGCGTGCCGAGCGCAGCCGAGCCGAGCGCGCCCCACTTGCCCTCCCGCAGGGCCGAGAGGAGGGCGGGCGGGCTGTCGAAGGGGTCCTTGCCGGTGTCCTTGGCGAGGACGCCGGCGGCCGTCGTGAAGGCAGTCCAGGCTTCGCCGTCGCGCGTCGGCCGGCCCTTCACATGGCCGAAGGTGAAGCGGAGCGAGCCATTGGCGTCGGGGTAGAGCAGCCGGCCCTCGCTTGCAGCGTGGGCGCGGACCGCCTGGATCCACGGCACCCGGGCTGCGTCGAGCCGGCCATCGAGGTCCTTGCGCCGCGCTTCTGCGGCCATGTCCTGGGCGTAGCCGGCAACCGCGACCTGGATGAACGGGTCGGTTGAGGCGATGAAGTCGGCGACCGGCCGGTCGAGCCAGGCGAGCCGCTCGTCGCGGGCGGCGAGGCTCGTGTCCTGGTAGAGCCGGTCGAGACCGAGCTCGGCGATCTTCGCCTCGAGCGCGGTGTTCCGCTTCGAGGCGGGCAGGGTTGCGACTTCGCCGAGCGCCTGCTCGAGGATGGCCCGGTCGATCCGGGCGACATAGCGCCGGTCGATCGCCGACAGCCGGTCGATGACCGCCTGCCGGTCCCGCTCCTGATACCCCGGCTCGCGCTCGGCATCCGGCTTCATCTGCTCGTTCGCCCAGCGATAGAGGGTGCGCGCTGCCGAAAGCAGCTGCGCCCGGTTGAGCGTTGCGTTGACGAGCCGCGCTTCGTCGGCGGCGAGCGCTTCGACGGCAATGCTGTCGTACTCGGCGATGGCTCGACCATGGGTGCGGCGGTTGGCCTGCTGCGCCGCCCATTGGCCGAGCCGGGCATCGGCGCTCTGCTTCAGCCCGACGAGCCCGAACTGTTTCGCGACGTCGAGCTGGCCTGCGATCTTCTTCGCATAATTGTCGGCACCGGCCTTGATCGAGGCATAGGCGATCCTGTCGGCCTCGCTCGCGCTTTCTCTTTCGATGAGCGCGGAATAGTCGGCCAGCATCCGCTGCTGGCGGGGGTAGATCCGGCCGTACCAGCCCTCGGTCTCGGCGGCCGTGCGGAAGCGCTCGGTGACTCCGGGAAAGCCGGCAATGAGCACGAAATCGCCTTCCTTCAGGTCATCGCGGGCGATTCTCAGATGGGCGCGCGGGCGGTAGGGCACGTTCTCCGCAGCGAAGGCGGCCGGCTTCCCGTCCGGCCCCACATAGGCCCGGTAGAAGCTGTAGTCGCCGGTGTGGCGCGGCCACTGCCAGTTGTCGATGTCGCCGCCGAAATTGCCGACGCTGCCGGCCGGCGCATGGACGAGGCGGACATCGCGGATCTCGAGCATCTTCTGCCGCCAGTACTGGCTGCCGGCAAAGTAGCTCCTCACCTCGCAGCGGGTGCCGGGCTCGGCCTCGCAGGCAGCCACGATCGCCTTTCGGTTGGCCTCGAGCGCGCGGATCCTTGCCGCACCGGTCAGCTTCGGGGTGATCCCGGCCATCATCGCCCTTGTCACGTCGTCGAGCGCCTCGATGACGAACACCCGGCTGCCCGGTGCCGCGGGAAGCTCCTCGGCGCGGGTGCGGGCAAGAAAGCCGTCGCGGATGAGGTTGCGGTCGGCCGAGGCGTTGAACTGGATCGAGCCCAGGACGCAATGGTGGTTGGTGACAACAAGGCCATCGGGGGAGACGAAGCTCGCCGAACAGCCGCCGAGGGAGGCGATCGCGCCCATCGGCGCTGCAGCAAGGTCGGCCAGCCGCTCGGGCGGAATGGCGAGCCCGGCTTGCCGCAGCCGATCGGCAAGCGCCGGGGCCTGGCTCGGGAGCCACATCCCCTCGGCGGCCTGCGCAGCGCCCGCACCCGCGAGCGCGACCATGCCAAGCACTGCCCGTCGTGCATCCCGGCGCATCCTCGCTCCTTCCGCCAGTTGGTGGAGTGGCCCTGCCGGACGCAGCGGCGGAGCGCAAGGCGCGGTCAGTCGCTCCTGAGCACGCCGGCGAAGGTGAGGGCGGCGATGGGAACGAACACCAGCCCGATGAGGCTGTAGAGCAGCAGCCCGTAATCCGCGAGGCGCGCATCCGGGAAGCTCTCGCGCGGGGCCACCACGCACCGGCGGTCGAATCCCAGATCGACCAGCGGCAGGAAGGCGTCGAGCGTGTAGCCGAGCGTGTCCGCCGTGCAGGGCCGGTCGGTCCGCACCGTCTCGCCAACGAGAGCGGCGGTGGCAGCGGGCTCGGGCCGGATCGCGAAACTGAGCGCCGGCTCGGCATCGACGAGACCGCCACTGCGCTTGAGCAGCTCGACACCGCCGAGGCCGAGGGCGAGGAACAGCAGCCCCCAGATGACCGCGCGGGCCGGAGAATAGCCATAGTCGAAGAACAGCTGGAACAGCCAGTTGCCGACGCCGGCAAGCCCGCGGTCGACGCAGCGGCGCTGCAGCTGCCGCTTGGCCGAGCCGATCCGCCCCGCTCCGTAGCGATCGCCCTTGGCGCGGAGCAGCCGGGCGGCCTGCTCATAGGGCTGGGGGCGGAAGGTCTCCGGCGCCGGCGCGCCGTTCACATAGCGCCGGGCCAGCCATTCGAGCACCACGCGGCTGTCCTCGCTGCGGTCGAGCCGGCCGCGGGCCTGGGCACTGGCCTCGTGCGAGACATCGCCCCGATCATAGGTCAGCTCGTCGAGTTCGAGCCTGACCCCCGACCAGCTGCCGCCGGCCTCGATTCGTGGCGGCTCGCCCCACCGTGCGACGGCGAGATCGGGCAGGTTGCCGACATGGGCGTTCTCGAGGCTGAGGAGACCCCGGCTGCCGGGGTCGAGCCTGACGAGGAGCGCAGTGCGGATCGTCGCGCCCTCGAAGCTCGCGATCGGTGCAAAGGGTTCGCTGCGCGCCAGCCCGGGTTCGAGGCGGCAGCCGTCGAGCCGGCAGAAGCCGAGCGTCGCTGTCGGCAGGCCGAGCGTCCCCCGGAGTTCGGTCATGAGAGGTTCGGCGCCCTCGCGCGAAGGGAACAACGGCACGAGGAACAGACCCCCGTCGATCCGTGCCCCGCCGGCGGTGACCGCCTCGTCGATCGCCTCGATCTTCGTGCCGCGCATCGAGACCTGCGAGCCGATCCGGGCATCGACAAGGCGGATCGTGCCGCGCACAAGGCAGCGCAGGACGCCTGGCGGGTCGCCGGCGTCGCCCTCGGCGGGCAGGCTGTCCAGCAGGAGCGACTGACCGATCTCAACCCCGTCGGCGTTGAGTGCGACTCCGGAATCGTTCCCGAGATCGGCACCGGAGAAGATCGCGTCGCCGCGGATCCGCGCCCCGGCGAGGCTCACCCGGCCGATGGTGTCGAGCCTGCGGCCCGACTGGACCATGCCGTTGAGGTCGCCGCCGATCTCGGCGCGGTCGAGCACGAGGGCGGCGCCAAGCGCGGTTCGCCGCCCGGCCTCGTCCGGCGCTGCGCATGGCCCCTCGATCAGGGCACCTCCAAGCGAGACATCGCCGCGGATGGACGCGCCGGGAAAGGCGACGGTGCCGCGGGCGATGAAGCTGCGGGCGCCGGGGATGGGGCGCATGAAGACATCGCCGCGAACGTCAATTCCATCGGCCGAGAGCGCGCGGAACGGCGCCTGGGCAGCGCGGGCGGTGGGGTCGTCGGTGTCGGGGTCGCCGGGGCGGGCGTCGAGGTAGGTGCCGTTGAGCACGAGATTGCCGCCGATCCGGGCATTCATCAGCAGGAGCTCGCTGTCGATCACCGAGAGCGTCAGATTGAGGTCGAAGCTGCACAGCAGGTTGCGGAAGTCGGCGCCGCCGATCCGGCATCCCCGAATCTCGACCCGGCTTGTTGCCGAGTCGGAGAGGACGAGCATGCCTTCCACGCGGCACTCGGTCAGGCGCAGCGATGGCAGGGGCGCCTCGCCGCGCCCGAGGCCGGAAAGATCGAGGCCGCCGGTCACGCGGACCCGCGCGATCGCGAAGGCGGCGCCGGCAATGGGGGCCGCCAGCCGCTCCAGAAGAAGGTCGCGGACAAGGCTGCCGCGAACGGGCTGCCACGCCTGCGGCTCCTCCCCCGGCCCGACAAAGGCCAGTCCCCGACGCACCGCCTCGGCGAGCGCGCGCTCGGTCTCGGTCGCATCGTCCATCCGGTTACCCCTCTCTTACCCCCCTGGCCGACCTCATCCTCGCATGCCCCGTCTGCCAGGGTCAAACCTGCGTTCAAGATTTCGGCGACTGCGGCACGGCGGCCATTGCGCGCCGATGCCGGGCGGAGACAGTGCGGCCCATGCTCGCCCCCTGCGTCGAGACCTGGTTTGCCTCGCGGGGCTGGAAGGTGCGCGCCCACCAGCTCGCCATGCTCGAGGCGGCCCGCACCGGGTGCCACGCGCTCCTCGTCGCGCCCACCGGCGCGGGCAAGACGCTCGCCGGCTTTCTCCCCGTGCTCGAAGCCGCCGCCCGCGAGGGCCCCGGCGCAGCGCCACGGCTGCGCGCCATCTATGTCTCGCCCCTGAAGGCGCTTGCCGCCGACATTGCGCGCAATCTCATGACGCCCATTGCCGGCATGGGTCTTGCCCTCCGGGTCGAGAGCCGCACCGGCGACACGCCTGCCGAGCGCAAGGCCCGCCAGCGCCACAACCCGCCCGACATCCTGCTGACCACGCCCGAGAGCCTGTCGCTCCTCCTCACCTGGCCCGAGGCCGGGCAGATGCTGGGCGCAGTCGAAACGCTCATCGTTGACGAGATCCACGCGCTTGCGCCGGGCAAGCGCGGCGACCTGCTCGCGCTGGCCGCCGCGCGGCTCCAGGCACTGTCCCCTGCGATGCGCCGGGTCGGGCTTTCGGCGACCGTCGCCGACCCGCCGGCGCTTGCGCGCTGGCTCGCTCCTGCCGGAACCGAGGCGCGCATCATCCATGGCGAGGCTGGCGCACCGCCCGAGATCCGCATCCTCGTCCCCGAGGGGCGAATCCCCTGGGGCGGCCACAACGGCCGCCATGCCGCAGCCGAAGTGCTTCGCCTGATCGCCGAGCACCGCCAGACGATCGTCTTCGTCAACACCCGGGCGGTCGCAGAGCTTGTCTTCCGCGACCTCTGGGCGGAGAACAGCATGTCGCTTCCCATCGGCATCCACCATGGCTCGCTTGCGCCCGAGGCCCGGGCGAAGACCGAGGCCGCTTTGGCCGAGGGCCGGCTGCGCGCTGTCGTTGCAACCTCCAGCCTCGACCTCGGGATCGACTGGGGCGATGTCGATCTCGTCATCCAGATGGGTGCACCCAAGGGCGCAGCCCGCCTGGTGCAGCGGACCGGCCGCGCCAACCACCAGCTCGACACGCCATCGAGGGCCGTCATCGTGCCCGGCAACCGGTTCGAATATCTGGAGGCGCTCGCTGCCGTCGAAGCCGTCCGGGCGGGGGATCTCGAGGCCGACCCGCCGCGCGAGGGCAGTCTCGACGTGCTCGCCCAGCATGTCGTCGGCGTGGCGGCGAGCGCCCCCTTCGCACCCGACGCGCTGTTCGCCGAAGTGACAACTGCAAGCCCCTATGCCACGCTCGCCCGCGCGCAGTTCGACCGGGTGCTCGACCTTGCTGCAACGGGCGCCTACGCGCTCAGGGTCTACGACCGGTTCCGCCGGATCGTCGAGGGGCCCGACGGGCGCTGGCGGCTCGCCCATCCGCGGCTCGCCGCCCAGCACCGCGCCAACGCCGGGGTCATTGTCGAGGCGCCTGCGGTCGCCGTGCGGCTCGGGCGCGGCCGCGCGCTCGGCACGATCGAGGAATGGTTCGCAAGCCAGCTCGCCGTCGGCGACAGCTTCGCCTTCGCCGGCCTCACCCTCGAAGTGACCGGCCATGACGAGGGGGCGCTCCTCACCCGCCTCGGCCGCCGCCCGCCGGCGATCCCCACCTACGTGGGTGGGCGGATGCCGCTTGCGACCAACCTTGCCGATCGGGTCCGGGCCATGCTCGCCGACCCCACCGCCTGGGCGCGCATGCCTGCCGACGTGCGCGAATGGCTCGCGCTCCAGCGCCAGGTCTCGGTTCTTCCGCCGGCCGACCGGCTTCTGGCCGAGACCTTCCCCCGCGACGGGCTCCACCATCTCGTCCTCTACGGCTTCGAGGGACGCAACGCCCACCAGGCCCTCGGCCTCCTGCTGACCCGCCGAATGGAGCGCGCCGGCCTGATGCCGGTCGGCTTCGTTGCAACCGACTATGCGCTCGCCATCTGGAGCCGCGACGAGGTGACAGACCCGGGCGCGCTGCTTTCCGCCGGCGTGGTTGGCGAGGAACTTCGCGCCTGGATCGAGCAAACCCCGTTCCTGCGCCGCGCCTTTCGCGATGTTGCCGTGGTGTCAGGCCTTGTCCCGCGCGGCGAACCCGGCCGGCCGAAGCGGGCCCGCGCACTCAGCCTTTCGACCGACCTCATCTTCGACGTTCTCCGCCGTCACGAGCCAGACCACCTCCTGCTGAAGACGGCGTGGGCGGAAGCTTCGGCGAAGATCACCGACATCGCCCGGCTCGAGTCGCTCCTTGCCCGGGCACGGGAGCGGCTGGTCCATGTTCCGCTCACCCGCGCCAGCCCCCTTGCCATTCCCGTGCTGGTGGAAGCGGGGCGCGAGCTGGTTCCCGGCGTAACGGAAGACGCGCTTCTGGCAGGACTTCCGCTCCTCGAGCCGTAGAGGCGAACGGGCCGTGTCGCTCAGACGGCAGCCGAGGCCGGCAACCAATCTGTCACACAGCTGTCATCCGACCGTCACGGCGCGTCGCTAGGGCGACCATGTCCGGGGGGCGTCGGAACGTCGGCCGGGCGCGTCATATTCCTGCCATCGGGCAAAGAGGGGACTCTCATGTCGAACGCCAGCGGCTCGCACTTCCGTATCCTGCTTCTCGTCGGTTCGGCGCTCGCGCTTGCCGCCTGCACCGGCGCGACCGACATCGCCTCTCCGGGCGAGGGCATCATCATCCAGCCGACGCCGACGCCGACGCCGACCCCCACTCCAACCCCGACGCCGACCCCGACGCCCACGCCCGGAACGCCTGACCCCGACTGCCCTGCCGGGACCGCCAATGTCGGTCTCGTCGCCGGGCTTCGGAACTGCCAGATTTCGGGCACGATCACGGGCAACCTTCTCCTTCCCTTCCGGGCGGGCACCCTCTACTCGCTTTCGGGCCGGGTTGATGTGGGCCGCGACGTCGGTGGCGATGGCAACAAGCCGGGCGGTGCGGTCGGAACCCTTGCGATCGAGCCGGGCGTCGTCGTCTTCGGTTCATCCGGCGCCGACTTCCTGCTGGTGAACCGGGGTTCGCAGCTCATCGCCAATGGGACGCCGACCCGGCCCATCATCATGACCAGCCGCGCCAACGTCGAGGGCACTGCCACAGCGGACTCGATCGGCCAGTGGGGCGGGCTCGTCATGCTCGGCCAGGCGCCGATCTCGCGGTGCATCGGCTCCGGCATCCCGGGCGGCTCGGCCAACTGCGAGAGCCAGATCGAGGGGACCACCAACGCCTTCTTCGGCGGCGCCGATCCGACCGACTCCTCCGGCTCGCTCCGTTTTGTCCAGGTCCGCTATGCCGGCTTCGAGATTTCGCCCGGCAACGAACTGAACGGCATCACGCTCGGTGGTGTGGGTAGCGGGACCGTCATCGAGAATGTCCAGGTCCACAACGGCTCGGACGATGGTTTCGAATGGTTCGGCGGTCGGGTGAATGGCAAGTATCTGATCGTCACGGGCGCAGACGACGATTCACTCGATA
>CALLWN010000053.1 GCA_938016505.1 uncultured Sphingomonadaceae bacterium | reverse complement strand
TGGCGATCAACGACGTGCTGATGCGCAAATCGGGCGCGGCGGGCATCGACGATGTCTTTCTCACGAGCTTCGTGGTGCAGTGATGGGAGCGGCGCGCACCTGCGTGGAGTGGCGGCCCGAAGCGGCGCAGGCACCTGCTCCTGCAGCGCCGCCGCCGCCGCCCGTCCTGCCCGCCGGTCTCGTTGACGTCCCGGCCTTCATCGGAACAGTCGGCCCCGATCTCACTCGCCTCATCGGCGCCCGGGTCTCGCTGCGGGCGATGGGCTGGCCCGAACCCCTTCCCGATCTCATCGAGGTCGCGCGGTTGCTGCTTGCCGACCGGGCACTCAGGATCCTCCTCGACGAGGATGCCCTCGATGCGATGATCGAGGCGATGTTCGGAGGCTCGCCATCGTCGAGCCCGCACCGTGCGACCATCCTTCGCCTGCCGCCCACGAGCGGCACCTGGGTGGCGGCGGGCCGGCTGATCGGCCGCGCGATCGGTGCCGGTCTCGGAGCGTCGGGCTGGCCGCCTGCCCGCGAAGCCGAGCCGGCCGGGCGGATCCTTGCCGTTCCGGCAGACCCTTCCGTGGCCCACCTGTGGTTCGATCTTCTCGTCGCCGGTCGCCCGGGCGTGCTTGCACTTGCAACCGCGCCGGAGCCCGCGCCAGCGGCGCCGCCCCCGTCTTCCGCGCAACCGGTGCCGGGCGCGACTGCGTCTGTCCCGCCCGTGTCCAGGAGCGAACGCCCCGTCCCGGCCGACTGGCGCGACCGTGCCATTCGCCTCGCCCGCGCAGTCGATGTCGCCGTCGGTGTCAGGATTGCCGAGCTTCGCCTGCCGCTGGCCGAGGTCATCGGCCTCAGGGCCGGCAGCATCCTTCCGATCGAGCCGCCGGAGACGCTCGGCCTCACCGTCGAGGGCGTGGCCTGGCACCCGCCCGGTTCCACGCCCGGCAGGCGGTCGGACGACGGGCAGGCGACGGGGGAGTCCGGCCAGTGAACCAGATGACGCCAGGCAGGATGGCGCCCGAGGCCGCAGCGCCGCGGCGCGCCAAAAAGAAACCGGGGCTCGAGATCGCCTTCGATCCCGAGGTGGATCCCCTCGCCGAGGCGGGCCACGACCCGTTCCCCGTTGCAGGGACAGCCGCCGACATGGGCCCACCGTCGGCCGACGACGTCGCCAGCGGCCGGGTCCGCCCGGCCTCGCCGCGCACTGCCGCCGGGCCACGGGTCGATCCGGCGTCCCCGCCTCCGGGGCCCAACGGCGACGACGTTGGCGGCCCGCGTGATGCGGCTGCCGGGCGCCCGCAGCGCCATGCCGACCCGGCGGCTGCAGCGCGCGCGCTCGGCATCCCGGTGCCGCTGGCGAAGATCGAGGTGACCGTCTCCGTCGAGGTCGGTCGCACACGGCTCAGCCTTGCCGATCTCGTCTCCGTCGAGCCCGGCGAACTCGTCGCGCTCGACCGCATGACCAACGCGCCCGTCGACGTGCTCGTCAATGGCAAGCCGTTCGCCCGCGGCGAGATTGTGGCGATCGGCGACCGGTTCGGGGTCCGCCTCACCGAACTGCTCGACACCGGCGACCTCGCATGATCGCCGACTTCCTGCTCCGCCTGCTCGTGGCCCTCCCGCTCATTCTCGGGCTTGCCGTCGGCACCATCTTCCTGATGCAGCGCGGCTGGCTGCCCCTGCCGGGCGGCCGCCTCCCGGGTCGCGCGGGCCTCGGCGGCATTCTGCCCCCGGAGGAGGCGAGGCTGGATCTCGTCGCCAGCCGGGTTCTCCAGCCCGGGGTTCGGGTCGCGCTCCTGCGCCACGCCGGGCGTGACTATCTCGTCGGAGTCTCCCCCCAGGGCGTCACGCTGCTGGCGATAGAAGCCGCCCCGGCCGAAGCGACGGCCAGCCCCGAGCCGGTGCTTCGCCCGGTGGCGGCCGGGGTTGCAGCATGACCCGGCCAGCCCGCAGCCTCGTTCATCTGGCGCTGCTGGGGCTCGGCTTCGTGGCGCTGTTCGCTGCCGGAGGCGCCAACGCCCAGGCGGTTGCCACGCCCGAGGGCGCCGGGACCCTGTTCGGCGGGCTGAAGGCGCTTGCCGAGGCCGGCGGCGACAAGGGGGCGCTCTCGCTGTCGCTGCAGGTGCTTCTCCTCATGAGCCTGCTGACGGTGCTGCCGTCGGTTGTCCTCATGATGACGGCCTTCCTGCGGATCGTGATCGTGCTCGCGATCCTGCGCCAGGCGCTCGGCCTTCAGCAGGCGCCTCCCAACCAGCTCCTGGTCGGGCTGGCGCTGTTCATGACCTTCTTCGTGATGCAGCCCTCGGTGTCGCGGATCAACGCCGAGGCCGTCCAGCCCTGGGCGTCCGACAGCATTCCCGCCGAAGTCGCAATCGCCCGCACCGGCGATGTCCTCCACGGTTTCATGATGGCCAACACCCGGGAATCCGACCTGAAGCTCTTCGCCGACATGGCGGGTTCCGGCCCGTTCGCGACGCCGGACGAAGTGCCGATGCGGATCCTGATGCCCGCCTTTGCCACTTCCGAACTCAAGACCGCCTTCCAGATCGGCGTGCTCCTGTTCCTGCCCTTCCTCGTCATCGATCTCGTGGTGGCGAGCGTGCTCATGGCGCTCGGCATGATGATGGTCTCGCCCATCATGATCGCGCTGCCCTTCAAGCTGATGCTGTTCGTCGCAGTCGATGGCTGGAGCCTCGTCATGAGTTCGCTCGCCGCGAGCTTTGCTGGCGGCTGAGGCGATGGGGGGGGAAGATCTTCTCTACGACATGGCCCGCCAGGGCCTCGTCGTCCTCACGCTCGCAACGCTTCCCCCGCTTCTGACCGCGCTCGCCATCGGCCTCGTCATCGGCCTTGTCCAGGCGGCGACCTCGATCAACGAGGCAACCCTCAGCTTCGTGCCCAAGCTGGTCGGCGTGTTCCTGGTGCTCGCCCTGTTCGGCGGCATCATCGGCGGGCTCGTGCTCGACTTCACGCGCGAGGCGTTCGAGGCGATCCCGGCACTGACCCGCTGACGCCGCGATGCTGTCGGCCGAACTTGCTGCCGCCGTCGCCCGCCCGGAGGCGTTCCTGCTCCATCTCATCTGGTGTTCGCTCCGCGCCGGCGGCGCGCTGGCGCTGCTCCCGGCGCTCGGCGGCCAGGGCATCCCGGTGCAGGTTCGGGTCGGGCTTGCCGCAGTGGTCGGCGCCTTTCTCCTGGCTGGCCCCGCTCCACCGTCCCCGCCGTCCGATCTCCTGAGCCTTGGCGGCCTGTTGGCCGTGGCCGGCGAACTCCTGATCGGGCTTGCGATCGCGCTTGCCCTTCACGCCGCCTTCGCTGCCGCGCTGGTGGCCGGCGAGTGGATCGCCCAGTCCATGGGGCTCGGCTTTGCGATGGTCGTGAACCCGACAGCCGGGCCGATGTCGGTTCTGGGCGCGCTGTTCATCCTCCTGACCTGGGGCCTGTTCCTGGCGGCGGGCGGTCACCTTCTCGTCGTCGAGGTGCTGGTCGAAAGCTACCGGGCCATGCCGTCGGCTGCCGCCCTCATCGAGCCCGAGCGGCTTTCGGTCATCGTCGGCTGGGGCGGCTTTGCGATGGCGAGCGGCCTTGTCGCTGCGTTGCCGCTCGGCGGCGCCCTGCTTCTTGTCAACATCGTGATCGCGGTTGCCGCCAAGTCCGCGCCGCAGCTGAACCTGTTCGCGGTCGGCTTCCCGCTGATGCTCGCCGGCGGCATTGTCGGCCTTCCGCTGGCGCTGCCCGGCATGGCGGCGGCACTCGGCGGGACGCTCCTCGAGCTTCAGCTCGCGCTTCGGGGGCTGATCCTTGGCTGACCAGCCCGACAAGGACCAGAAGTCGGAAGCGCCGACCCAGCGGCGCAAGGAGGAAGCGCGCCGCGAAGGCGATCTTCTCACCTCGCGCGAGCTTGGAACCGCGATGGGCGGGGTGGCCGGTGCGCTGTGGCTGTCCCTTTTTGGTGAGCGTGTGGCGTCCCGGTTCCGCGATGCCGGCGCCTCGGCGCTCGCGATCGACCATGGCGATCTCGTCGACTGGAACCCGGTCGGCGCACTGTTCGCCATGCTGGGCGCGATCGCGCTGCCCCTCCTCGCGCTCGGGATCATGGTGCTCGTTGCCGTCGTCGCCGGCCGCGCGCTGACCGGGGGGCTCGTGTTCGCGCCCAAGTTGCTCCAGCCCAAGCCGGAGCGGCTCGACCCGCTGAAGGGCCTTTCGCGCATCTTCGGCAGGCAGGGGCTCATCGAGCTCGTGAAGGCGCTCGCCAAGGCCGCGCTGCTGATGGGCGTGGGTGCCGCCTTCCTCTGGCGCGACCGCGGCCTTCTCGCCAGCCTTGGCGCCGTTCCGCTGGAATCGGCCATGCCCGCCCTGTTCGACCGCGGTGTCACCCTCTTTCTGGTGCTGACCGCCGGCCTCCTTGTGATCGCAGGCGGCGACCTCCCGGTCCAGTTCCTCCAGTGGCTGCAGAAGCTCCGCATGACCCGCCAGGAACTGAAGGACGAGATGAAGCAGACCGAGGGCAAGCCCGAGGTGAAGGCGGCACTCCGCCGCATGCAGCACCAGCTGCTGAAGGCCGCGAACCGGAGCGCTGTGGGCGAAGCCTCGGTCGTGCTGGTGAACCCGAGCCATTTCGCAGTCGCGCTGCGCTACCGTCCGGGCGAGGATGCGGCTCCCGTCATCGTCGCGCGCGGGCGCGGGCCGGTCGCGCTCGCCATCCGTGCGCTCGCCGCCGAGCTCGGTGTCGTGACCCTGTCCTACCCGGAGGTCGCCCGCTCGCTCTACTTCACTGGCCGGGTCGGCCAGGTGATCCGCTCCGATCTCTATGTCGCGGTTGCCACCATCCTCGCCTTCGTCATGCGGATGAACGAGCAGCCCTTCGCCGAGCCGCCCGAAGTCGAGGTGCCCGAAGGCGTGCGCTACGATTCCGACGGCCGCCGCGAAACCGCTGTTTGAGGGTTCAGGAACCCGATGGCATGGGGCCGTGGCATGATCGCCTGGCTGTGTCTCCTGCTCTTCCTGATGGTCTCTGCGCCGGCCGGCGCCGGGCCTGTCGCGGTCACGGGGGCGCTTCGGGTCGAGATGGCGGGCGAGGCCGCGCGCGTGCGGCTGGCGCTCAGCCAGCCCCCTGCCGGTTCGGTCACGCAGTTCCAGCTTGCAGCGCCAGAGCGGCTCGTCATCGACATCGCCGGCGCCAGTGCGACCCGGCGCGAGGTCGAAGGCGCTGGCCCCGTCCGCGCCGTTCGCATCGGCCAGTTCGATCCGCAGACCGTTCGCCTCGTCATCGAGG